>DAIRET010000046.1:0-18035 GCA_036795455.1 Ignavibacteriaceae bacterium | reverse complement strand
AGAGGAATACAAAAGAAGTGACGGGACTATAGTTACAATAAACGGGTTTATCCAAAAGAATAATGAACAGTATTCCTGGCGAAACTTTAACGCAGTAAAAAATTCGCTATCTTTTTTTGAGGAATATGTAGCTCTCTATCCATATGAGACTATCACTTTTATCGATGTACCGAAAAACTCCGGCACTATTGCCAGTATGGAGTACCCAACGTTATTTACATTTAAGACAAGTGAGTTTTCACCGCTTGAAAGGCATACACCCGAAGAAACAATTATCCACGAGTTTTCTCATCAATACTTTTATGGAATTGTAGCAAACAATGAAGTTTACGAAGCCTGGCTTGATGAAGGTTTTGCCAACTATTTTACATCCAAAATTTTAGATAAGTATTATCCGCCAAGGTATGCTTATTTCGATTTTTTCGGTTACTACCCGATTAAAGGAGCATTGTTTTTAGAGATAGCTGAAATCCCTTTGGTTTATACGTTAAGCGATTTTTTAGTTCCCGCAATTACAACAAGTTTAAAGTATTATTATAAAGGTACGGGATTAGGCAGTTTAAAGGATACAAGCTATAAGTTGATTAATCGGAATGTTTATACTCTTGTAAGTTATTCGAAAGCTGAAATAATGCTTCAGACTCTTGAAAAGTCCATCGGGTTTGAAAAAATGATGGAGATAATGAAGCATTATTATAACAGTTATAAGTTTAAGCATCCGGTTGCGGATGATTTTTGGGGTGTAGTGAATAAGTATTCCGGTACGGATTTAAGCTGGCTTTATGAAGGGGCTTATCAAGGTTCTTCATATTCCGACTATAAAATAATAAGTATTGACGAAAGAGATAACCGTTGCAATGTATGGGTTCAGCGTAACGGTGAGATTAAGGTGCCGCAAACTATTGCATTATATACCGAAAGAGATACGCTTTTAGCCGCATGGAACGGTGAGGAGAGAGTAAAGAAAATTGAGTTTGTTACATCCAATGTAATTCTCGGTGCAGAAATTGACCCGGAAAGAAAAAACCTGTTCGACCTGAACTTCGCCAACAATTCTTATTTAAAAGAATCACAATTTAAAGGTACGTTAAGTATTGCGCTCCGGTGGTTCTTTTGGATTCAAAATCTCCTGATGATTTCCGGAGGATTATCATGAGGCTTACGCTGAAACAAATAATCGTATTGGCATCAAGAGGAGTGTATAAAAACAAAAAATTCGTCATTCTTTTTTGGCTGACGAATTTTCTTTTCTCTGTAGCTTTAACGCTTCCAATTTTTGCAATGCTGCAGGATAGTCTCAGCAACTCAACATTAAGTTCAAAAATCTACTGGGGTTTTGATACGTTATGGTTTATTCAGTTTTTAAGTATTTATGAAAAATCTCTTTCGGTTGTTCCGTACACAATCTATTCTGTAATAGGCATCTATATAATAATTCAACTTTTTTACCTGGGCGGATTGCTTTCTGTTTTGATTAACAGCCAAAAGAATCATTTCGTTGATTTTTTCTTCGGTGCAGTAAAGTATTTCAGCAGGTTCATTAAAATTGCTTTTTTTACATTCATTTTTTATTTCATTGCACTCGGAATCAATATAGTACTCGACTATATGGTGAGGGTATTCTTTCTCGATTCGGGCAGTACGCTTTGGGAGTTTGTTATCCAGCTTATCCGTTACCTCTTTTTTCTTTTACTTATCGGGGTTGTAAGCATCATTTCCGATTATTCGAAAATTGCCCTTGCGTTAAACGATAGTACGAAAACATTAAAAACCATTTTTAGAACGATCTTGTTTATTAAGGAAAACTTCGGAAGGGTAATAACAGTATTCTTAATACTATTTTGTTTTTTAGCAATCGGGGGGATTGTTTATAATTTAGTTGATGGGCTTGTGCCCCGTTCACCTATATACTGGATCGTGTTAAACTTTATTATTCAGCAATTGTTGATTATATTTAGAGTAGTAATAAGAATGTTAGTTTATTCTGCCGGAGTTGTACTTTATAACGACTTAAGCGCTGAAATAATCTATTCAAAAGCAGAAGAAATTAAATTTGGAGAATAATTATGTCAATTCTTCCCGTAACTTTATACGGCGATAAAATCCTTAAGAAAAAAGCAAAGTCAGTCCAGGGAATTACACCGGCTATTGAAAAATTAGTCGATGATATGTTTCATACAATGAAAAATGCGGACGGTATAGGGCTTGCGGCAAATCAAGTCGGAAGAAACGAATCAATTTTTGTAATTGATCTTTCACCGGTTAAGGGATATGAAAACTTTAAACCGGTTGTGTTTATTAACCCGAGAATAGAGTTCCTTTCGGAAGAAAAAGTCGGCATTGAAGAAGGGTGTTTAAGTGTTCCCGGCATAAGAGAAGAAGTAATTCGCCCGGAAGGCATTAGAATCGCTTATGAAGATATTAACAAGAAAGAAAACATAATCGAATATGATGAATTGTTTGCCCGTGTAATTCAACACGAATACGATCATCTGCACGGTTTGTTTTTTACGGACAGGCTTGAAGAAGAAACTCAAAAAATTCTAAAAAGGTCTTTGAGTAAAATAAAAAGCAGGAAAATCGAAACCGACTACCCTGTTACCGAAAAGGAAAAATAAGTTATTTTTTGATGAAAATTGTTTTTTTTGGCACACCTGATTTTGCCGTTTATTCTTTAGAAGAAATCTTTAATTCGAAACATGAAATAGTTGCAGTTGTTACAACACCGGATACGGAGAAGGGGAGAGGATTAAAAGTATCTTATCCGGCTGTAAAACGGTTCGCACATGAAAAAGGAATTAAAGTAATTCAACCGGAAAAATTGAAGGATGAAGGTTTTCTAAATGAACTTAAATCTTTAAATGCAGATCTTTTTGTAGTAGTTGCGTTCAGAATTTTACCCGAAGAAGTCTACTCATTACCTCCGAAAGGCTCCTTTAATCTACACGGTTCAATTCTTCCGAAGTACCGCGGAGCTGCTCCTATTCAGTGGGCATTAATAAGCGGCGAAAAAGAATCCGGAGTTACAACTTTCAAGATTGAAAAGAAAGTTGATACCGGGAATGTTTACCTGCGTAAATCAATACCAATTGAAGAGAACGATGATTTCGGTTCTTTGCATGACAAACTGGCGGTTCTGGGCAGGGAAGCCGTGATAGAAACAATAAGTATTATTGAATCCGATGATTTTGTACTCCAACCACAGGATAATTCACTTGCAACGCCTGCACCGAAAATTACAAAAGAGATGTGTGCAATAGATTGGAATAAAACAAGCGAGGAAGTACACAATTTAATAAGAGGATTATCTCCCTTTCCCGCTGCATATTTTAATCTTAAAGGAAAGACAATTAAGGTGTTCAAATCCGCAGTAAATGAAGATATCGGGTTAAAACCGGGTGAAGAATACATCTCGAGGAGTGAATTGATAATCGGATGCAAAGACGGGGCGTTGAAAATTCTTGAGTTACAGCAAGAAGGGAAAAAGAGATTAAAAGTTGAAGAGTTTTTAAGGGGATATAGGAACTAATTATTTTTCTTCCGCCTATTACACGGAAGGATTGGACAATTGAATAAAGAAGGTTATTTATGTTATCAAAAGTAGAACAGTATTATTTAGATAAATCCGGTAAAGAATTAATGTATAAACCAACGGAGAAAATACCTATCATACAGGTTAATAATTTCCCCGAGCTTGGAAAACTGACTGCTCTAAGATTTCTTGAATGGGTACAACAAAATCCCGGTGGAGTTATAAGTTTGCCGACCGGTAAAACTCCCGAACACTTTATTAAATGGGTTGCGTATTTCGGAAAAAACTGGGACTCGTCCGAAGCCCATACTATGCTTGAAGAAGTTGGTATTGACCCGGCAATTAAACCTGATTTAAGAAGTTTAAAATTTGTACAAATTGATGAATTCTACCCGATAGATTCTTTTCAGCACAACAGTTTTTACTATTACATACAGAAGTATTATTTCCACAACCTTGGACTTGACCCGGATAAAGCATTACTAATAAATGTAAATAAAATCGGGACTGCCGAAAACCTCCCCTTAAACGAAATTTTTCCCGAAAAGAAAGTTGATTTAACCCTTAGAACAAGATGGGCAAGTAACAGACAGGAAAGGCTTCAGAAACGTACGATTGAAATTGTAGATGAATACTGTACGGGCTATGAAAGAAAAATTCGGGAAATGGGGGGAATCGGGTTTTTCCTTGGAGGGATAGGACCGGATGGACATATCGGTTTCAATGTGCAGGGAAGCGATCACTATTCAACTACAAGATTGATGGAAACTAATTATGAAACTCAAGCTGCCGCATCATCGGATCTTGGAGGAATTGAAATAGCGCGTAACCGGCTTGTGATAACTATCGGATTGGCAACAATCACTTATAAACCTGAGGTTACCGCAATAATTATTGCAGCGGGTGAAGCGAAGTCGAGAATTGTAAGAGATTCGGTAGAAAATTCACCTTCAAATATTTATCCTGCAACAGTACTCCAAAAACTTGATAATGCACGGTTCTATCTTACGAACGGTGCTGCTCTCCGCCTAATGGAGAGAAGATATGTTGATATGAATAACGAGGAAGAATTATCTCAATCTTCGATTGAAAGAGCCATTATTAATTTATCGGTAGAGAAGAATAAACCATTAACTGAATTAACACAAGCCGATTTTGAAAATGACAGGTTCACTAAACTTGTACTTGAAGGGACAGAGAAACCTTTTAATATAATTGCAAAAGAAATAAATCAAAACCTGGTCAGCAGGTTTGAAAAAGGGATGGAATTCATAGATAACGAAGTTATACTTCATACCGCACCGCATCACGATGATATTATGCTCGGTTATTTGCCTTACATTAATCACCTTGTAAGAAATCCTAAAAACAAACACTATTTTGCAACACTTACAAGCGGGTTTACAGCCGTTACTAATGCTTACATGCTTGAGCTGATGAAAGACCTAAAAGCTCATCTTGAGTTAAGTGAGTTTCAAGCAAGGTTCTCGAAAAGATATTTCGACCCGGAATTCATCGAAGGGAAAAACCGTGATGTAAATCTATATCTTGATGGTCTTGCCGCCCATAGTAGAACGATAAAAACTGAAGCAACCTGCCGTAGAATGCTTCGCAATATTATTGAGATTTATGAAGAAGACAACATTATCTACTTAAAAGACAGGGTGTATGAATTGATAAACTATTTTACAACTCAATATCCCGGTAAAAAAGATATTCCCCACGTTCAAAAACTGAAAGGGATGCTGCGAGAATGGGAAGAAGAAATCCTTTGGGGTTATTTCGGTTTCAATGCAGAGAGTGTAATGCATTTAAGATTAGGTTTCTACCAGGGCGAGGTGTTTACTGAAAATCCGGAAATGAATAGAGATGTACTCCCGGTTCTTAGTTTGTTAAAAAAAGTTAAACCGACAATTATCACCGTAGCACTTGACCCTGAGGGAAGCGGGCCCGATACGCATTATAAAGTGCTACAAGCAATTGCCGAAGCACTTCGATTATATGAAAAACAGGAAGGCGTTTCTGACATTAAAATTTGGGGTTATAGGAATGTGTGGTATCGATTCCATCCTGCAGAAGCTAATATATACGTTCCCGTCAGCCTTAATTCTTTCTCTATACTTGAGAATACTTTTATGTATAGTTACGGCTCGCAAAAAGCTGCAAGTTTTCCGAGTTTTGAGTATGACGGACCATTCTGCAGGTTAGCTGAAGCTATCCAGGTAGAACAATACCAGACTATTAGAACATGTCTTGGGAAAAACTATTTCTTAAGACACGATGCTCCGAGAGTACGTTCTGCCCATGGTATGGTTTATTTGAAAGAGCTTTCACTACAAGAGTTTTATTCCAAATCAACAGAACTCAAGAAGTTGACAGAAAACCTTTAGTTACTAGATAATTGAAGCAGGGGAACCTGCTTCAAATAATTTGAAAGGATATTATGAGAACGACAATATTTTTTAATCGCTCTACAGTTTATAATCCCGGTATTTTTTTCGTTTTATTTCTGCTTGTTTTAGCATCTTCTGCTAAAGCTCAACCGGAGCTACAGATTGCGAATATTGGAGATTTAAAACTCGAAAACGGGGAAACACTTTATAATTGCAAAGTCGGATACAGGATATTCGGCAGATTGAATGAGACAAAGTCGAATGCTATTTTATATCCCACCTGGTTCGGAGGTACATCCGAGGAGATACAATACTCTATAGGGAAGGGAAGATTTATTGATAGTGCAAAGTATTGCATTATTGCGGTTGATGCACTTGGCAATGGTATATCTTCATCTCCCTCCAATTATGAAAAAGGGAAGGAAAATTTCCCGGATATTTCAATTAGAGATATGGTCAATTCCCAGTTTAAATTAGTAACAGATGAGCTCGGGTTGAATAACCTTTATGCGCTTGTTGGTGGTTCGATGGGAAGCATGCAGGTTTTTGAATGGACAATAGCATATCCCGGCTTTGTAAAGAAAGCTATTCCATATGCTCCTGCACCATATTGCACATCATACGATTTGTTAAGATGGAATATTTATCTGCACATAATTGAATCCGGTAGAAAAGCCGAAATGCCGGATAAAGATATTTACAAAACATTGAATATGCTCTCCTACCATTCGGCAACTACACCGGAAGAAAGAAACGCAAGGATTAAAAGAGAAGAGTTCGATTCTTTTTTTAAAACTTTTGACAAAGAACCCTCTAATGTATTTACTCTGGATGATTGGCGTTGTTTGGTAAAAGCTATGATTAAGCATGATATCACAAGATTATTCAATGGTTCTTTGGAAGAGACGGCGAAAGCAGTGAAGACAAAATTCTTCATAATCATTTCTGAAACGGATCATGTTTTGATTCCCACACCGGCAATTAAATTTGCAGAGGCACTGAACTGCAAATTGTTAAGACTTACAAACAATTGCGGACACCTTGCACCCGGCTGTGATATGGAAAAAGTATCGCAGGCGATGTCGGATTTTTTAGATTCAGAATAATGCAATTCTGAAACGTTATTTATTGGTTATAACCGAGTTTTCGTAGATGATGTTATAACCTTTATAAATCTGGATGTGAATTTTCTGTTCCGTTTCCGAGTTGTTCTGGAAAAACAGCAGTATTTTATTCAAACCTTTACTGTTGAACAATACCGAGTTTTCAGATAGGACTACCCGTGTATCATTCATATTTTCTATAAACCGTTTTCCGTAGAAGCGGAGATAATTTTTATCATAGTATAATAATAGTTTAACGTCTTCTTTTGAGTCAACTTCTACTTCTGCAATTACTATGTTTTTATCATACTGGGTAGATAAGTCCAGTTTTATTTCTTCGCCGTCGAATTGAACTTCATCCGCTTTGCTAAATCCTGCCGGAGCTTCAAATTTTCCCATCAACCCGAAAAAATTGTAATTCTCCGATTGATCCGGGTAGTCTACACCTACAAATATATAGAAGATTAAAAACCCGATTAGGAATCCTGTCATAAATGCAATTATTAAACCGGGAAAGTTCGAAGGGAATTTCATTGATAAAGCCTAATTGTTATTACATTATTAATTAATCCGGGTTCATTGAAATTAAGTTTGAAGAGAAAATCTCAATCCATTGAGTTTTCAGAATAAAAGTAGTAGTAATCTTGTAGTATTGAATACTATTACAAACCTGATCATCTTTAGGGGAAGAAGATCCGTCTTCTTTTTGAATGAACCTTGTGTATCGGAGGTATACAACCTCTTCACAATTTGCGGAAAGAGAGGGATTCGAACCCTCGGTACCCTTTCGAATACACACGCTCTCCAGGCGTGCCAGTTAAACCACTCCTGCACCTTTCCGTTTTTTCGTTTTCAAGTAAAATTTCTTGAAAAATAGCAGTGCAAATATATTAAATCGTATTTTCTTTACAAAGAATTGACCGGGTAGAAAAGAATTAAATTGAATGAAATAGAAAGAGAGGGATCAGAATTTGGGTTCTCTGATACTGAATAATTTACTTTTACAGCGTCTTTTTTTTCCATATGTTGCACTTCAAAATTTTAATTAGGAGAAACTTGTCGGAAGTAATTATTAATTCCACTTTAGCAATTGTATCTGCCCTTGCAGGTGGATTGATTGTATTTATAATAAAACTAAACCATCACAGGCTTTGCGCTCTAATTTCATTATCAGCTGGGGCTTTATTCGGTGCGGCAGTAATCGGGATTATACCGGAAGCAATACATGTTTTAACTCTTTTAGAACTGGCGGTTGCAGTTATTTCAGGTTATGCGCTATTCTGGATAATAAGTAAATACTATTTCCATGTTTGTCCTGCATGTTCAGCAAGCCACTTTGATGAACAAACAACAAAGAAATTTTCAGAAGTTTCATGGTTGTTATTTACCGCTTTAGCTTTCCATTCATTTTTTGACGGTATGGCTATTGCAACTTCGGGATTACATGAACATTCACATGGAGGCAGCTCGGTTTTTACAGCAGTAATGGTTCACAAATTCCCCGAAGGGCTGGCTCTTGCATCGTTAATGCTTGGAGCCAATTATGTTAAACCGGTAATTATAAAGAATGTTATTCTTGTTGAACTTACTACTCTTCTCGGAGGTATTGCGGGTTATTTCCTTGTTAAGTACAACATTGGCGAGTACTATTTCGCTCTTATTGAAGCACACATTGCCGGTGGATTTATATATCTCTCTTTCCATGCACTTTTCGGCGAAGTTTTTAAGAACCATAAAACACTTGTATTAAGTTCATTCATTTTCGGATTGGCTGTTATTTACGGTATTCAATTGGTATTTCATTAATTAAAGGATAAATACATTTACTTTTTGAATGCTTCCCTATAATGAAAAATAAAATCACGATGGAAAGTAAACTCCGGAAATTTATAATAAACCGGAAGCATGTATGTAATTAACAGTTTGATGTTCATTCCAAATCGCTCTTCAATACTATACAAATTATTCGTAATTTACTCTTGAAATTTTTTTTTATTCAATTGGACTTATAATGAAACGAATTATATACATTCTTTCTATTCTTCTTAGTTTAGTAATAACTGACTTCATATTTGCTCAAAACAGCTCCATTCATATTTCGGGGAATATAAAAGACAAAATAACCGGGGTGAATCTATTCCAGGTTAAAATCTATGCTACTAATAATTCAGGTACAATAAACGATTCTACAACAACAAATCCTTTAGGCAATTGGGAAATTGAAATCCCGGTTTCTTCAGTCGGTGAAAATCCTGGAGTCCCGGCATCTTTTGAAGTATCGCAGAACTATCCCAACCCTTTTAATCCTTCAACTAAAGTTGATATAGCTCTACCAAGTGCCGCAAATGTTTCGGTTACAATCTATAACGCACTTGGTGAAACGATTGATAGATATGAAGAGTATCTTAACCAGGGAAGTTATTCAATTGAATGGCATGCACGCGGAAGCGCAGGTGTCTACTTCTTGAATGTAAAAACAGGAAGCGGGAGCATCACAAAAAAAATGGTTCTGCTTGACGGAGGTTACGGAAGCGGGTTGTCCGGTTTTAGAGCCGGTGGGAATTCAACTAATAATATTAACCGGTTTAATAAAACAACTTCCCCGGTTGAGATAAAAATCCGTGCTTCAAAATTTGCTTATGTATCTGTTGTTTTGGATACAATAATAACTGGCTCCGAGCATTTTGAGTTTAAGCTTGAAACAATTCATTCTTATTCGAGATTAATCGATCTTCATAATGACATTCTTGAAAAAATGGTAATTGATACATCTTACCATCTCGCCGATTTCCATACTTATAACCACACCGACATACCACGAATGATTACTGGTGGTATTGATGCTCAATTATTTGCAGTCTGGGTCGATCCTTCTTCGCATGGAAATAACTCATATAACCATGCAATGGATATGGTAAATATTTTTCATAATGAAATTGCACTGAACAACGAAAAGATTGGACAGGCAAGAACCGCAGAAGAAGTAATTCAATTAAACAACGAGAATAAAATTGCAGCCATACTTGCAGTTGAAGGAGGGCACGCAATTGAGAACGATATTCAAAAGCTGAAGAATCTTTACGACGAAGGGATGAGGTATCTTACTATAACTTGGAATAATAGTCTTGATTGGGCAGTATCAGCGCAAGACCCCCGCTCGGCGACAGTTGGATTGAGCGAATTCGGCAAAGATGTGATTCGAACGCTTGATTCTCTTGGTGTGATGATTGATGTTTCCCATACGGGAATAAAAACTATTGAGGACATTTTGACTATAACAACAAACCCGATACTTGCTACGCATTCGGGAGTGAGGGCTATAAGGAATCATTATCGTAATTTGTATGACGATCAAATAGCGGCTATTGCTTTATCGGGAGGTGTGATTGGTATTGTTTTTTATCCGCCTTTTCTTTCAAACAGCAGCACAGTGAATATTGCAAAAGTAGTTGACCACATTGATTACATTGTTAATCTTGTCGGAATCGATCATGTGGCTGTTGGCTCTGATTTTGACGGCATCGGGACAAATACAGTTATAGGACTTGAGGATATATCAAAATACCCTAATCTTACAATGGAATTATTGAACCGTGGTTATACACAAAATGAAATTGAAAAAATTCTTGGCGGAAATTTCATGAGGGTTTTTGAACAGGTTACCGGAAGTAAAAAAACAATTAATAAGAATTTACAACAAAGAACCGTTTTGAATTAAACGGTTCTCTTTTTTGGATTATAATATGATTAATAGATTTAAAAATATCTACCTTACACTTGGAGTGTTGACATTGGCTGCAAGCCTTATTCTCAAAAGATTTGTTGGCGATTATGGCATTAATGCATTTCTCGTCGGAATGTTAACAGGAATGTCTATCGTTTTCAATATAACTTTCTTGGTTTACTGGAGAAAAATGAAGCAAGCCAGAAAAGAAACATGATTAGCACAATTTAAAATCCGTCCTTGAGGATGTTGTTTGAAAAAAACAGATTGAAAAGGAAACTGGTATGAATGAACATAGTTATAGTGAAACTGCAAATCAATATGATAAGCAGGTAAAAGAGTATGACAGTTACGGACATAATGTAATATTCGGTATGAGTTATGAGTATGTTAAACCGGATGAAAAATTACTTGATCTTGGAATCGGAACCGGGCTGGCATCAATTCAATTCTCAAAAGCTGGATTGAAAGTTTATGGAATAGATTCTTCGGATGAGATGCTGGAAGCAGCAAGATCAAAAGGATTTGCAGAGGAGCTAAAGCAATACAATTTATCGGAAGATAGAATTCCATATAATGACAATTTCTTTGAACATGTTATCAGTTGCGGCATATTTCATTTTTTGGGTAATCTCAGCAATCTGTTTTCCGAAGTGGCAAGGGTAACAAAAAAACATGGAATTTTCGCATTTACTTTTGCCCCGGGAGAAGATAACCTGGATTTTGGAAAGGGAATGACAGCATGGGGAGTCCCGATATTTAAACACTCATCCAAGTATATTCGAAAACTGTTAATTGAAAATGACATGTTTCTGCTCAAGGAACAAAGGCTTCTGATTAAGGGAGCTGATAAAACGAATTATGATATGTTGTTTTCTGTGATTATCGCTGAACACCGGTAACATGTTGAAATTATTATAGTCAGAGACTACTTTATTTTCCCCGTTTCTTTATCTTGGGATTGTGAATTTCCTACTTTTTGAATTATATGAAAACAAAACTCTTATTATTACATTTACTGCTATTTAGCTATATCTCATTTGCCGCCTCGTTAAGCGTAAATAAAATTGAGATTGCCGGGAAGCTTTTGCCGCCCGAAAAATGGAATGATATTTCCATATCCGAAAACAAACCTATTTCATTTTTTTTTATTATAGACCAGGAAAATAAAGAAGTTCTGTATAAAGCATTTCTAAACGGGCATACTGTTGTTGTAAGTTTGAATGAAAACGGAGACCCCTACGTTGAGCTAAATTCACTTCAAAGCGGTGTCTATATATTTAAAGCGGTTGCATACGATAACAGCGGATGGGAAACCGAATCAAACCCTGTAAGTTTTGTTGTAACAGGAAATACAGTTACCGAAGTACAAACAAAAGAACCGGCTATCAATTCTACGGATAATAGTAATCTTTATTTAATCGCCATAATAGCATTTCACATTGTTCTTTTTACAACCCTTTTCTTTAGGAAACGAAAAAAAGAAAAGATAGAAAAAGATAAAATATCCGAAATCAAACAGCAGCAAGGTGAAGAAATTCTCTCCCTGAAATCGGAATTAAAAAAGACGATGGATGAAAATTCCTATTTGAAGAAACAGATACAACAGATGCAGGCAAGTATTGCCGGACTTCAAAAAGCAAACGAGGCATTATCGGTTCAGAATGAAAGACTGGAGAAAAGTAAATCACAACTTGAGGAGCTGCAGGCAGAAAAAGAAAAACTATTTGCTATGACCATTCACGATATTAAGAATCCTGCTTCAGCTATTAATGGTTATATTGAATTACTTGATAAATATGACCTCAATGCAGTTGAACAGCAGGACATTCTTCAATCACTTGCGGCAAGTTCGTTACAGATTATTAATCTTTCGCATAAAATGACGAAAGTACTTACAGCAAAAAAGAAAGAAGAAGCGGAAGACCTTGAGATACAGTCTACATCGCTTAAAGCAGTAATCGATAAAGTATGTAAAAGAAACCTTGTCTATGCAAAAAACAAAAATATCAAGTTAGTTAATAACGCTTCTCCTCACACACCCGACGTGCAAATTGATGTTATGAAGATTGATGAAGTAATTGATAACTACGTTAATAATGCAATTAAGTACTCGTTTGAAAATTCAACCGTTAAAATTGTTTCTTATTTTAGCGAGAAAAAAGTATCGGTTGAAGTTACTGATGATGGTCCCGGAATGACAAAGTATGATATTGCCAATGCTTTCAATAAAGGGGTTACGCTTAGCGCTAAACCTACTGGTGGAGAATCCTCTACCGGTATGGGGTTATGGATAGTAAAACAGATTATCGAACTTCATGGCGGCGAAGTATGGATTAAAAGCAAACCGGGGCAAGGAGCTACATTCGGATTCAATCTGCCATTGTAAAAAAAATACAATAGATTGATTTATTGCTGAACCCTTTTTGATTATTTTCTATTTGCTTCCAAAGCTTCAATTTTTTCGCACATTAATGCGGAAGTATACATTGAATACTGTTTTCGCAAATTGTCTACTCCGAAATAGCAAACTATCGGTAATGTCCACTCAAGAACAGCTAATAAATAAGGGATTATGTCGTTTTCGAACAATGTAACTGTCTTTGCATACTTTCTGATTACGCATATTGTTTTGAATGCTTTTTCAACCATCGGGTCGTTGCCGGAATAGGTGAATACAGGTTCTTCGTCCAGATTGTTTTGTATCAATAAACCTTCTTCAAACTTCAGCAGTTCTCGTAAATCATCTTCCGATTCCAATCTCACGTTTTCATTTTTTACAATCGGTTCAATTCGTGCAAAATCGGAAACAGCATTTCTGACTTTTGTTTCGGAGAAGTCGATTATGTATATATTCTCAATTTCATCAACTAAAATGTTCTGCATATTTAAATCGCCATGACTGATACACTTATACCAAAGCTTTGAATACTTTTCTTTTTCTTTGTATTTATACTTTAAATACCAGTATGGATTAACAACATTTCTATTTAATGCCGGGATAAATATTGATTCCTTCTCGGCGGAAACGCCAACATTTTTTTCAGCTTCATTGTAAATGTGTTTGAAGAAAACAGCCGTAGGATCGTGTTCTTTGTATGGATAAATTATTTCAAGGCGCGGTTGACCATACCATGGAAGTAAAACTTCCGTAAAAACTTTCTTAAGTAACTTTAGATATTCTTCAACGGGACGCTCTTTGTAATGGAGTGTAAGCCATTTCAGTTTGCTTTCAGGTCCGTTGATGCCAACAAAGTTATAACGTACGCCGCCCCAATCCCCGTGAAAATAACTTCCAAGAATTGATACACTGTTATTTAAAATGTATTTTTTCACAAACTCCTCATATCTATCCCGCTCCCTTTTTATCATTGCAAGATTACCGAGTTTTAGAACAGTTGGAATAATTCTTTTTCTATCGTGGTCATATCCGTCAACCATAAAAGTTTGAGCCGAATAGCCGCCATGTAAAGGCTTTACAAGGATTGAACTGCAATCAGAGTAAATTTTCCTTATGATTATTTCAAATTCATCCTTTAACGGCTGATCTTTTTCAAATTCTATTTTCAACCGTTTGCTTTCAGCAGCGATAATATCAACGGGGTGATAAACTAAAATTACGGCGTCTGTGAATCTGCAACCGCCTGCTAATACTTTTAATTCAGCCGGTTCAGATTTTTCAAGAGTAGATTTAAGAAGTAGTGTTAAATTATCTTTTCCATTGTAAACAATAGTAGTATTAAAAAACAATCCGTTAGCAGCAAAAGCAATTTTTTCTTCTGTTTTGCTTTCGTTTAATTTCCTACCTAAAATATCCGGCAATGATAGATTTTTTGCAGTAAATTCATCAACGGCGAATCCGGCTGCAAACAGAGATTTTTTGTCATCTCCTTCAATTATATTACCGGAAATCACAAACGGCATAACGCCGTTAGTGTTACTGTGCTGGGGAATTAGAGCGAAAAGATTTTTCAGTATAGTTTTTAGTTCAATAGTTGATTCCGACTTTATCTTTGCTGAGAAGTTATATTCTTTCGGTAATGAAATTCCTTCCTTTATGAACACATGTGTATCCGAAGGTGCTTCTGAAAGAATATAATCAAAACCGGGAGAATCATTTTTCGGGTTTAGCCCGAAGAAATTTCCGAAACTGATAAAATCACCTGCAGATGCTTCCGCTTCCGAACAAGTGGTAGCTAAACTTCCGGTGCCGATAGAAATTGAGAGTTCAGAAAGGTTGACCGGGATAAATTGCTTGCCGTTTTCCTGGTTCCATACAAGCAATTCACCTTCTGTATTCGAGTTCTTTTGGACAATGTATTCGCAGCCATCTACTTTTTTTGAAACTACTATTTCATCCTTACCTTTAAGATTATTGATAACGGATTCTGCATCATTAATTGTTTCGGCAACCAATAGTTGAGATAGTATACCTGTAATCTCAAGTACCTGTTTTACAAATGAGGGAACAGAAATTAGGATTAATCTGCCGTTTTCTTTCCGTAGTTTTTTTTCAAAAGCGATTATTGAACGAATACCCGCAGAAGAAAGATACTGGACATTTTCAAAATCGAGAACCGGGTACTGGTTGAAGGGGAGTACTGAAACCGTTTTATCAAATTCGATTCCTCCCGAACCATCAAATCTTCCTTCCAATTTGACTAATAGTAATTCATTATCGGTAGTAAATGTAATTGTAAGCATCTTTCGTCCGCTTTCAAATAATCAATAAAAAAACTTCCGGTAGAAAAATAAGAAAAAGAAAAGAAACTTAGAACCTTAAAAGCAAACTATTTAGCATTAAAAAAGGGGTCGGTTCTGTCTTTGTTAAAGTGAGGGCGGTAATAACTATTACTTTCAAGTTCCTGAACCCAACCGTTGTTCAAGTTGTATTTATCAAGTAATTCAACTGCTTTTGCGTACTCCGATTGGCTTAATACTCTTGATAACAGTATCTCTTCACATGCAAGATGAGAAGGATAATACTGAGACATTAAAGATACTGTGATTTTACTACTCAGTTCTTCCGAAATAAATTTAAATACGTTTTCGGTATCGGATAACTGGTTGGGAAGAACCAAATGCCTAATGATTAATCCCCGAACTACAATATCATTTATGTATGTTAAATTATCTCCGACCTGCCTGTACATTTCTTTCAATGCCAGAGTAGCGGTATCATAATAGTTTTTGATCATGGAATAATTCAAAGCATATTCATTACACCCGTATTTGAAATCGGGAAGGTAGATGTCAACTATTCCTTCAAGTAGTCGTAAAGATGAAACTGAATCATACCCGTTGGAATTATAAATAACTGGTATTTTTAATCCGAGGTTTGCAGCAATGTACACCGCATGAATTATCTGTGGAATAAAATGAGAAGGGGATACGAGCCCGATATTATGACATCCTTCATCCTGCAGTTCAATCATTATTTCAGCTACCCGGTTGATTGAACAGATGTTAAGTATTTCTCTTTTAGGATTCTGGCTGATTTCAAAATTCTGGCAGTAAACGCACCTTAAATTACAGTTACCAAAGAAAATATTTCCTGCGCCGTTAGTTCCGCTTAAACCGGGTTCTTCGCCAAAATGTTTTGTATAAGAGGAAACAATAGGAAGGTGTCCGCTTACACAAAAACCGTCCCTTGATTCATAACGGTTAACACTGCATTGATGCGGACAGCATTTGCAATTCCGCAATAATTTTTCAGCAAGTTCGGCTTTCTTTTTTAACTCACCTGTCCGTAATTGCTTGAGGTAACCGGGTTCAAATTGACAAGTTGCATTAATATCCGGCATTATTTCTCCTTTTTTTTAGATATTATAGGCATAAGTACAAGATTTTTCAACAAATTTATTGCAAAAATACAATCTTATTTCTATATTTGACGCCTAAATTTTTGAAAAACGCCGGGGTGGCGGAATTGGTAGACGCACAGGACTTAAAATCCTGTGTCCCTTCTGGGACGTGCCGGTTCGAGTCCGGCCCTCGGTACAAAGAATTAATCTATGAATTGAATCCCGGCTTTATTCAAAAACAAAAAATATATTTTAGTGAACCGGTTTTTGCTTTAAACTATTGGGGTTCTTAGCTCAGTTTGGTTAGAGCGTCTGCTTGACGTGCAGAAGGTCATAGGTTCGAATCCTATAGAACCCACATAATTCGGAGTGAACTCCGTTTTTTTTTATACGAAAGTGAATATGGAAAAGATTGTTGTAAAATTTCCTGATGGAAATAGTAAAGAATTCGACAAGAATATTACCGCTTTTGAAGTGGCTAAATCTATTTCACCTAAACTTGCCGAAGAAACACTTGCAGTAAAAATTAATGGCTGTGTAAAAGATATTTATACTCCTCTTGGAGATAATACCGAAGTAAAGTTCTTAACTTTTGATGATGAAGAAGGGAAGGAAGTCTATTGGCATTCTACTTCGCATTTGATGGCTCATGCAGTTCAGTCTATCTACCCCGAAGCTAAGTTTGGTGTTGGTCCCGCTGTTGAGACGGGGTTTTATTACGATATAGACATCAACACGAAGCTAACGGAAGAGCATTTGACTGCTATCGAAAATAAAATGATCGAGCTTTCAAAAAAAGATTCGCACTTCAAAAGAGTTGAATTATCAAAAAAGGAAGCGATAGATTTTTTCCGTGAAAAAGGGGATAACTATAAACTTGAAATTCTCAGCGAACTTGACGAGAATACTGAAATAATAAGCCTTTATCACGAAGGGGAGTTTACCGATTTATGTACAGGTCCACATTTACCGGCAGTCGGAAAAATTAAATACTTAAAGCTGTTAAGTGTTTCGGGTTCTTACTGGCGAGGAGATGAGAAGAACAAACAACTCCAGAGAATTTACGGCGTTTCTTTTCCAAAGAAAAAAATGCTTGAAGATTACCTCATCTTTTTAGAAGAGGCAAAGAAAAGAGACCATCGTAAACTTGGTAAACAATTGGAATTGTTCAGCATTCAGGAAGAAACCGGTGCAGGACTTATTTACTGGCATCCCAAAGGTGCACGTGTAAGAAATACAATTGAAACATTCTGGCGGGAACAACATCTTGCTAACGGGTATGAGTTGTTATATACGCCGCATATCGGTAAAGGATGGCTGTGGGAAACAAGCGGTCATCTTGGGTTTTATAAAGAGAGCATGTATTCACCGATGAGTATTGATGAACAGGATTATTTCATCAAACCGATGAACTGTCCTTTTCACATTATGATTTATAAATCTAAACTCCGTTCATACCGCGATCTTCCGTTACGCTGG
>DAIRET010000236.1:0-3723 GCA_036795455.1 Ignavibacteriaceae bacterium | reverse complement strand
GTCAAGGACAGTTTCTTATAAAGCAGGCAAGACTTGGAATCAATGGAAAAGTAAATGAATATGCCTCATATAAATTTCTTGTTGATTTTACAAGGATCGGTAAATTAAGTACTTCAACTACAACTATAGGAACAGAAAAAGTTGTAACCGGTGTATCGGCAAGTTTTTCAGATATTCTACTGGATGCTGCGGCAACTATTTCACCTATTGAAAACTTCGGAATTACCGCCGGGCAATTCAAAGTCCCGTTTAGTACCGATAATTTGTCTGCCGATCAAAATGCCGATTTTGTCAATAGACCGATGTCTACAAATGTTTCTCCCTCCATGAGAGATATTGGTGTGATGTTATCATATTCGATGAAAGGAAATCTTACAGGTGAATTCAGCGGTGGAGTATTCAATGGTTCAGGTTCTAACAAATCCGAAAACGATAAATCAAATGATTACGGTTTCCGGGCTGTGGTATCGCCTGTAAAACATGTAACATTATCGGGGAATTATTATTTGAGTAAAAGCCAGGGAAACGATTTGAATTATATGAATTTCGGATTAATTTTCAAGCACAACCAATTACTTATTGACGGCGAATATACTCACAAAACAGCAAAAACAATTTTAGCAGATATAAAGGGGAATGCATACTTCATATATGCCCTCTACAAAATTCCAGTCTCTTCAAACCTTTTAAAGGAATTTATTCCGGCGGTAAGATATGAAGTGTATGACCCGGATGCTTCGATTGATAATAACGAAGTTAACAGAATTACGGTAGGGGCTACGTTTGAATTCGCAAAAATAAACTTTGCCCGGTTCAGAGTTAATTATGAGTTGTTTGACTATAAAGATGGACGAGATAATCCGAATCTATTGGTGCTTGAAATACAAACAAGGTTTTAATAGTTTCTAATTAAAACTATGATTCCGTGAACTGTTAGTAGCAGAAGAGTATTTGTGTGTCTTTAGACACATGAACTCGGCTTTAGGTAAACTATTTAAGTACTTATTCGATAATAAGTATAAAAGATATAGTTATGTGATGAGGAATAATAAAGGAGTTAAAAATGAATTATAAAGATATGAGTGTGTCGAAGAAAATGCTGGTGAGCGTTATTCTATTACTAGTTGTTTTTACAGTAGTAATAGTGAGCTATGCCCTGATCAGTTTTAATGACTTAACTAACGAGATGAGCACAAAGGATGCAAATATTTCACTTGAATTATTGGAAGGGGAAGTTAATTCACTAAAAGAACAATCAAAAAATATAACTGTTCTACTAGCTAAAAATCCGGAGCTTACGAAAGCCGTTGCTAATAGAAGCAAAGAAGAAATAATATCTTCTGTAAATAAAATTACAGCGGGACTTTCTATTGAGTTTATAACATTAATGGATACGGAAGGGAATGTATTGGCAAGAATTCACCAACCTGAAAAAAGTGGTGATAATCTTGCTTATCAGGATAATATTAAAGGTGCAATACAGGGAAAAACTCTTTCGCTTATAGAAGAAGGAACAGCAATTAAACTATCTGCAAGAACCGGCGCCCCGCTTTACGATTAGAATGGCGTTTTCGTGGGTGTGGTTTCAACCGGTTATCGTTTTGACAAAGAACAAACTGTGGATAATTTAAAGTCTATTACCGGAAATGAATTTACAATATTTCTCGGTGATGAGAGGGTTAGCTCAACTATTATGGTTGACGGAAAGCGTGCTATCGGAACTAAACTTGATCCGGTAATCGCAAATATTATACTTAAAGAAGGAAAAGAGTATAACGGTGAAGCGGATATACTAGGAGTGCCTTATATTACATCATACAAACCCCTAAGGGGCGGAGAGAAGAATGATATTATAGGTGTTCTTTTCTCAGGTGTTCCGCTTTCTCAAGTAAAGGCGGCAAACAAAAGTATGATAACAATGATAGTTGTGTTAACAGCAGCATTTCTTCTTGTCCTTATTTGGATTTTGAGTGTTATAATAAAGAAAATAATCGGTATACCTGTAAATACATTAACCGGTATGGCAAAAGAAGTAGCACTCGGTAATGTTGATCTTAAAATTGATTATGAATCAAAAGATGAAATAGGTGAACTAGCGGCATCGTTTAGAGACTTGTTGGCCACACAAAAAGAGAAGGCAATTGCGGCTGAAAGCATTTCGAGAGGGGATACGGATGTCATTATTTCACTACGATCAGATAGGGATATTCTTTCACATTCAATTCTTAAAGTAGCCGAAACAAATAAAGAACTTGTTAAGGAATTCGAATATCTTATAAAAGCAGCATTAGACGGCAAACTGAAAACACGCGGGAACTCAGATAGATTCAGTGGTGGATATAAAGAATTGATAACCGGAGTTAATTCACTTCTTGAAGCCGTAGTTGCTCCTGTCCAGGAAGGTTCAAAAGTATTAGAAAGAATGGCACAGGGAGATTTCACAGCAAGAGTAACAGGAGAATTCAAGGGAGATCACCAGATAATAACGAATAGTATAAACACGGTAGCGGAATCATTGAATTCAGCGTTATCGCAAGTATCAGAAGCAGTACAGGCAACAGCAAGTGCAGCGAGCCAAATATCATCGAGCAGTGAAGAGATGGCAGCAGGCAGCCAGGAACAATCAGCACAAACAACTGAAGTAGCCTCGGCAGTAGAAGAGATGACAAGCACAATATTGGAAAATACGAAGAACGCATCATTTGCAGCGGAAGCGACAAAAGAATCGGCAGTAAAAGCAAAAGAAGGGGGCAAAGTAGTAAGCGAAACAGTAGATGGGATGAATAGAATCTCTGAAGTAGTAAGTCAGTCTGCAGAAGCGATATATACGTTGGGACAAAACAGCGATAAGATCGGCGAGATAATCCAGGTAATAGACGACATAGCAGACCAGACGAACTTACTAGCATTAAATGCAGCAATAGAAGCAGCGAGGGCAGGAGAACAAGGGCGAGGATTTGCAGTCGTAGCAGATGAAGTAAGGAAATTAGCTGAGCGTACAACGAAAGCTACGAAAGAGATAGCCATGATGATAAAGCAAATCCAGAAGGATACGGGGAGTGCAGTAGAGTCGATGCAAAAGGGAACCGAGGAAGTAGAAAAAGGGAAGGGATTAGTAAACAAGGCTGGAAGCATGTTGAGCGAAATAATATCGAGTAGTGAAAAAGCAACTGATTCAGTAATCCAGGTAGCAGCAGCAAGTGAAGAGCAATCTGCAGCGAGTGAAGAGATAAGTAAGAATGTGGAAGCAATAAGAAGCGTAACACAGGAATCAACAGTGGGGATACAGCAAATAGCAAGGGCAGCAGAGGACTTAAATAGATTAACGGAAACATTGCAAAACTTAGTTAGTAAATTCAATATAGACAACGGACGGGGAAGTCATTACTCGGTAAGAGGTGCTGGAAAGTTAATCAAGCAGTAAAAAAGAAATTGGGGGTACATTGAGAACACATAACGGGTGAAGTGGTTTTACCGGAGCAATTCGGTTCTACTGCTTCACCGTTTTTTTTGCGTAGCTCACCTCTAACGGCTAAATTCCCACCGCTTAAAAGCAAAAAATGGATTGTATTAAAGAAAACTTCTACTTGGACAAATAACCGTCTTTAATTAGGCCGTCGTAAGAACGGTAAAGGATAACCGTAAGAGTAGTAGATTCATAGTAACCGGTTGATTCGATTCTTACACCGTTAATTTCTTTGGATACTTTTACCATGGACTGGA
>DAIRET010000045.1:0-18330 GCA_036795455.1 Ignavibacteriaceae bacterium | reverse complement strand
AATGCACCTACTTGCGGAGGAATTGAACCGCTGAATTGATTACCGCCGAGGTTTAATACTTCAAGATTAAATAAATTACCAATCTGCGTTGGTATTGAGCCGGATAGTTGGTTACCACTCAGGTTCAATTCTTTAAGAGTAGTTAATGCAAGCAACTGCAAGGGAATGGTACCGCTAAGCTGGTTATTTGCAAGATTTAAATTTGTAAGATTAACCAGGTTACCGAACAAAGCGGGGATTGAACCGGTAAGATTATTCTGGTTTAAATAAATATGTCTTAGTGCTGTAAAGCTAAAGAATGATTCGGGAATATTACCTGTTAGTTGATTTTGTGATAAATCAAGATAAATCAACTTTGTAAATGTTCCTTGTGCAGGCGGATACCAACCGGTTAAAGAATTTCCCTGTAAAACTAAATCGGTTAACTCCGTTAACGCTTCAAACGATGATGGTATTACTCCTGAAAGGTTATTATTAATCAGCTCTAATCCTGTTACGCGGTCTTCGGTAACTGTTACTCCATACCACGATGCAAGAGGTTCGTATGTATTCCAATTTGTTTTATTGGTCCAGTTTGTTCCGTTTGTGTTATTGAAGAAAGAGATTAATGCATCGCGTTCAGGGTCGAAGATCGTGAATACTGCATCGCTTGTATCGCTCATAATACCATCTTTAACACCGGCTTCGGTAATCATAATCCTACAATTAACCGAAGGTGTATTCGGGACAGTCCATGTATAATACTGTGTGGAAGCCGAATAAGCATTCACAATGCTTTCCCACGAAGTTCCATCGTTGGTTGTATAATAAATATCAATGTAAGGGATTTTATCCGCAGCCCATTGTATCATAAATTCTTTGCGTACTTCAACCTGATCACCGCCGTTGGGAGTAATAATTGTAAGCAATGGTTTGAAAATTGTGAATACAGCATCGCTTGTATCGCCGGCTGTAATTCCTTTCTCGGATTGTTCAATAATTCTTACAAGACACTGATCAGAAGGTGTGTCGGGTATTATCCAGTTGTATGTTCCCATACTTGCAGGCATACTTGTAATGAGGTTCCAGTTCAAACCGTTATTGGTCGAATACTCGATAGAGACGTAATCAACTTTATTGCTTGTCCAATCGATTGAATAAGTCTCTTCAAAACGCCACTCTTCTCCACCGTTCGGTTGTATTAATGTGATTGAGGGTTTATAGATTTCAAAAACATTGTCGCTTATATCAAAAGCATTTCCTTTACTAATCGTACCATAGTTATCTGTAATCTTAACCTTGCACTGATCGGAAGGAGTATCCGGTACTGTCCATTCATACGAACCGGAATTTGCCATGGCATCATCAATGTAAATCCAGTTTTCCCCGTTATCTGTTGTGTATTCAAGTTTTACTGAAGAAACATAATGACTTGTCCACTCAATAGAATAGTTGTTGCCTGTTCTCCACGATTCATCACCGTTGGGAGTAACAACTGTAATTGATGGTTTGAATATTGTAAATACACTGTCGCTTATATCATAGACTAAATATTTGCTAACACCCCCTCCGCTGCTTTCACTTAGTTTGATAAGGCATTCTTCAGAAGGGGTATCCGGAACATTCCATAAATAGTTGCCGTTAGAAGCAGGAACTGAATTAGTAATATTATCCCATGAGTTTCCATTATCAGTGGAATACTCAATGTCGATATAATCCATATCACTACTTGACCAATAAATGTATTGCTGGCTGGCAACACGCCACTCTTCTCCGCCGTTCGGAGATGATAAGGTTAGTGTAGGTTTATATATCCTGAACAACCCATCGCTTGTATCGCTTACAAACGATTCGGTCTGCTTCACTTCTCCGGTAACTTCATAAATTTTTATTTTACACTCATCCGATGGTGTATCCGGTATTGTCCAATCGAAATAACCTGAACTTGCGGAAGTTTGAGTAATAAATTCCCATGTCGCCCCGCTATCCGTAGAGTATTCAATCCCGATATAATCTATATAACTATTGTTCCATGTAATTTGATACGAGTTTCCTACTCTCCATTCTTCGCCGCCGTTCGGCTCAAGAACTGTTAAAGAGGGGTTGTAAATAGTGAATACATTATCGCTTGTATCGCTGATTACAGATTCTTGACCGATTGTTGCTCCGCCGGATTCATAAATTCTCACTATACATTGGTCTGAAGGAGTATTTGGGATTGTCCAATCGTAATAACCGTTTCTTGCAAGAACAACATCAAGAAAATCCCAGTTTAACCCTGCATCCGTTGAATACTCAATTCCTACAAATTCAAGATGAGAGCTGTTCCATTCAATTGAATAAGTATTGTCAACACGCCATTCTTCACCTCCGTTCGGAGTTAATATCGAAATGGACGGTTTATAAATTGTGAATACACTGTCGCTTTGATCGGAAATAAACTCGTTTTTATAAATGCTCGATTCGCTGATTTTAATCAAGCAGTTTTCTGAAGGAGAATCAGGAACATTCCATACATAGCTGCCTTCGTCTGCGGAAATACTACCGGCAATATATAGCCATGTGTCCCCGTTATTTGTTGAGTACTTAATGTCAACATTATCAATGTAGCTGCTTTCCCAACTTATATAATAGTTGGTTCCTGCTTTCAATTCCTCTCCGCCGTTCGGAGCAAGAACAGTAATAGAGCGTTGATAGATTTCAAACATACCTGATGTATCAGCCAACTGTGGATCGTAAACATCGGTTATTCTAACAAGGCATTCATCAGATAGAGTATTCGGAACTATCCATTCGTAAGTTGAAGGGAATGCCGGAACGGATGAATTTATAAGCAGCCATTCCGCACCCGAATTCGTTGAGTATTCGATTTTTACGTTTTCTACATTAAACCGCTCCCATGTAATATCATATGAAGTCCCTGCTTCAATGTTTTCTTCATTATTAGGGGAGAAAACCTGAATGTATGCATCTTCCCATTCGTTTTGTCTGTAAAGTGATTCAATTTCATCTTGTGATAAACCGCGGTTATAAATCCTTATATCATCAATTCTACCGTTAAAGAAATTTTTTGGACCGGGATTGGGGTCAGCACCGATACCCATTACAACATCCTGATTTACAAATGTTCCGGTTGTTTGATAACTACCGGATAATTTGCCATCGATGTATAAATTCAAATAGCTGCCGTCCCAGGTTCCGACTACATACTGCCAGCGATTACGAACTAAACTTTTGGTAGAAGAAACTGTGTTGAGGTCGTCAATAATTCCTATCCATGGATTACCTGTGCTGTTTGTATTAATGAAAAATCCTCTGTCGTTTGCCGAATCATCAAACCATTTATTTAAAATATTTTGGTTTGCAAGTTCCTCCGGTTTTATCCACGCACTTAAGGTTAGTCCATTTGTAATTCCGTTTAGTGTTGTTGAAGAAGGTACGCTTATCCATTCGTTACCGGGGAAGTAATAAGCAGAAGTTGCATTCCCAAACCGATCTTCGGTAAGTGTTACTCCGTTATTCGTTCCGTTATTATTGTATCCACTATAGTCAAAATGATCACCAGTAAAAGGATAGTAAGCAATTAAACCAAGGTCAATGCTGTCCTTTACAATTCTGAATACGTTATCCGTAGTGTCCCCGGCAACAGTTTTTACTTCGCCCTGTACCAGTATTCTGATAAGGCATCCGGTTGAAGAAATTGTCGGAGGTGTCCATTCAAAATAGTTCATGTTGGCGTTCTCTTGACCTATGTAGCTCCAGCTATCACCGCTGTTGGTACTTAATTCAATTACTACAGTCTCCGGACCGAGATTAGTTGTCCATTCAATTGAATATAAAGTTCCTCCAACCCACTCTTCGCCGCCATTGGGTGTAAGGATTGTCAAGGTATCCGGTACGTCTTCATCTTTTAAGCAACGGATACTAAAACCGTAGTTTTTACCGTCAGAAATTGGAATAATTACAAGACTATCATAAGTGTTTACATGAAGATAATTTGCCCCATTACTTGGAGTGTACTCCGATGAACTCCACATATAAGCCCCGGCTCCGAATGAAAAAGACCCATCAGAATTTCTTGCTCCTGCAAACAATGCAGAGAATCCGCTTGTATTTGTTCCCTCACCCGGATAATCACCCTGTCCAATTGCTTTTAGTGCATTACCGTTGTTTTCGACCGTGTTAGCCAATGTTTGAAACTCTGCTAATGTCGGGATGTGCCAGCCATCGGGACAGATTCCTTTAGCTCCCTCTACAGTACTGTATTGCATCACTTCATTCCATTGGTACAAACCGCCGTATGTATTGCAATTGCTTGTATCATTTTCATAGCAATACTTTTCAGTGAGGCTGTTATCTGTTTGGTTGAAAGTTGAATTAATCATAACACCGACATTAAGATTTTCTCTTAACCAGCATTGGTCTCCGATTTGTACTGTATTGTATGTTTTACCTTCATAAGTTATTGAGGGTAAATCGGGACATGGATTTAATTCAATTACAAATACATTATCGCTTGTATCGGAGATTATTGATTCTTTCCCCCCTACTCCGTAATAAAATTCCTCAATGAAAATTTTGCATTGGTTAGAAGGGGTATTGGGAACGAGCCATTGATAAGAACCGGAAAGGGCAGAGGTGGTAGCAATATAATTCCAGTTCACACCGTTGTCTGTTGAATAGACTAAGTTGACTTGTTCAATATCCGCACTTGACCATTTTATCTCATAATAACTTCCGGCACTCAGAGTTTCGCCGCCGTTTGGCTGAATTAACTGCAATGAAGCATAAACTATTTGAAAAACATCATCGCTTATATCGTAAGCGGTTCCGTAGCTATCCTTAATCCTTATCTTACACTGATTTGAAGGGGTATTCGGAACTTGCCATAAATAGTTGCCATCTCCTGCGAGTTGGTTTGTGGTTATGCTGATCCACGTTGAGCCGTTGTCGGTTGAATAATCTAAATCTACTGCATTTACATTTTCACTATACCATTGGATATAGTATTCATCATCAACTCTTAGTTTATTGCCGCCGTTGGGGTCGGTTATCGTGATTGTACCTTTGGGAGGAAGTTCAAATTTTGCAACACTTTTTTGCGGGGAATTATTAATTTTACCGAAAAACCCTGCAAGGAATAGATTGTTCCCTTTTAGTTTTATTTCGTGAGCCCTGCTATTTATTTTCAAATCAAAATTGGCATCCGAACTGCCTGACAGTTTATCCAGTTTTGAAAAATAATTTATTGTTTGACTCCCGATAGTTAAAAAGTCGCCGCCTACATATAGATCATTCCCATCAAGTAACATACTATAAACAGTATTGTTCGGGGCAGGAATCCATGAGTTATCAACATTACCGCTTGTTCTATATAATTTCGCCAACCGATTAATAGTGTAACTGTCAATACTTGTAAAAGCCCCTCCTACAAAAACATTGCTTTCGTCAACTGCGAGGGTGTAAATAGCGTTGTTGGGGTTTGGGTTCCAATTCAGATCGGCAGCACCATTTGTATCGTTCAATTTTGCTAACTTGTTTCTATCGTAACCGCCGATAAATGTAAAATCTCCACCTACATATATTTCATTATTATATATTGATATTGCTCTAACCCTTCCATTGGCAGTTGGATTCCATGATGAGTTGGCGGTACCGCTGGCAGCATCTAATTTAGCAATCCTCATTCTTGAGGAACCACCGATTGAAGTAAAATTACCACCTACATAAATATCATTATCCTTAACTACAATTACATTTACATCACCGGTTGCACCGGGGTTCCAATTGACATCGGCACTACTATTATAAGGATTTAATTTAGCAAGCCTGCCTATCGAAGTCCCACCGATTGATGTGAAAGTCCCCCCGACATATATATCTGCATTTTTGATGAATATAGAGTAGATATTGGAATTGGTATTCGGATTTGGATTCCATGATTCGTCAATTAAGTTTGTACTGTTGGATACTCTTACAATACCATTACGCGGTAATCCCGACACAGAATTAAACTCACCGCCGATGCAAACTTCACTTTGCGATATTGCAATTGCATTTATGCTTCCACTTGTACTTGGGTTCCAGTAATTGTCAACACTTCCATCAGAGATATTTAAGCGTGCTATTCTATATTTTGACTGTCCGTTGATGGCTGTAAAGCTTCCGCCTAAATAAATATAGCTTCCATCAATTACTATCGAGTTTGCATTAAGGTCTACAACCGGGTTCCATTGTAAGTCCGCTTGACCGTTACTTGTAAATAATTTTGCGAAATACTGTCTTGATTGTCCCCCGATATTATAAAACGTACCACCCACATAAATATCACTTCCATTAATCACCATTTCATTAATGTAGCTGTCGCTGTTGGCATTCCATGAGGCATTTACTGTTCCAGAAGTATAGTTTAGCTTTGCAATTTGTTCAATTGCTTGCCCGCCGATACTCGAAAAATTTCCTGCGGCATATACGTCGCTTCCGCTGACAGCAACCCTGTTTATGTACCCGTCAACATCAGCGGACCATGATGTATTAACTGCACCGGAACCGAGATAAAGCTTTGCAATTCCTTTTCTGATGTATCCTCCGACATTATAAAAATCACCGCCAATAAAAAGATCACTTCCGCTTATTACAAGCGAGTTTACTTTTCCATCCGGGTTGGGAGCCCAGCCGCTGATCGCTTCCCCGGTTGAATTATTCAGTTTTGCTAATCTGCTTAAAGATGATCCGCCGATAGTAGTAAATTCCCCCCCGACGTAAATATCACTTCCATTCATTAAGATCACATTAACATCACCGTTTGAATTTGGATTCCATGAATGAACTGAACCGTCTGCGTTGATTCTTGCGACCCTGTTCCTTTCCACAGTGCCTACTTTTGTAAATCTTCCGCCAATATACCACCCGCCATTTCCATCGGGTATAATTGTTTTTATTAAATCATTTACCCGCGGAAAACTTGCATCATGCAAATTGCCGTTTGTACTAAGTTTTGCACCGTTACCGGTACTCGGTCCTACATAATTAAAACTACCGGCTAAGTAAGTATAATTCTCATCAAAGGCTATAGAATAAATTGTACCGTTTGTTACCGGGAAATCTTCATCCAGGACGGCTGTTTGCGGTAAAGAATTTATACTTAATAGAATGGTTATTGATAGGAATAGTAGAAAATTTTTCATAACGACCTCGCATTATGATTCTGAAGTAGAATCGAGATGGAAAACAGATGGACATTTAGTAAGCAGCCATCTGTTCGAAAAAATAGTAATCGTAAAAGAGAAAAAATCAGAGCCATTACATCTTTCGATTTATTGCGCTCTAAAATTATACTATTTTTATTTATATAGCAAACATTTTTCTCCGCATGTGAAATCGGACAAAATCCCGGAAATCTTGTCCCGTATCACTACTTCCCGCCTGATAAAGTAATTGACCGTTTATATAATCTTTTTCTAATTACCGGATGCAATTTGTATTTTAACAACGGTTATTTCAAACTGTTATGGATATGAACTCAAATTGGAAAATGAAAAAATAATAGAAATTAAAGGGTTGTCGAAGAAATTTAAAAGTCTTACGGCAGTAGACAATCTTAATTTAAACGTATTAAAAGGGGATGTGTTCGGGTTTTTAGGACCGAACGGTGCAGGTAAAAGCACAACTATAAGAATGATGTTAACCCTGATAAAACCAAACTCTGGAAGCATTAAACTGTTTGGTGAATCTCTAAATGGAAACAGGAACAAACTCCTCGGGAAAATAGGAGCGATTGTAGAAAAACCTGATCTTTACGGCTATTTATCAGCTTATAAAAATCTTGAAATACTCGGAAAGATTTCCGGTTGTGATGTGTCTCAAAAAAGAATTATGGAAATCCTTGAACTTGTAGGTCTATCTGCGCGTGCAAAAAGTAAAGTAAAAACTTTTTCACACGGGATGAAACAACGTCTCGGAATTGCTCAGGCATTGCTTCATGACCCGGAATTAATCATCCTGGACGAACCCACAACCGGACTTGACCCGCAAGGTATGAAGGAAATCCGGGAACTGATTTTGAACCTCAGCCGGGAAAAGAAGAAAACGATTTTTCTCTCGTCTCATATTCTCCATGAAGTTGAACTTGTTGCTAACAGGATGATAATAATCAATAAAGGGAAAACAGTAATTGAAGGATACGTTGATGAATTACTCAAGTCATCAACTATAAAAGTAACAGTTGAAGTTGACAACGGAGAAAAGATGAGGTCATTGATCACCGGATCAGGATGGGGAGATAAACTGGAATCTTCCGGAGAACAAAAATTTGTTTTCTTGATAGATAAAAATGAAATTCCTCTTCTTGTAAAATATCTTGTTGACTGTGGAGTTAATCTACAAGCTGTGATTCCTCAAAGATCACTCGAAGAGTACTTCCTAAATATTACGGAGAAAAACTGATATGGTTACATTAATTTCTATCGAGCTGTATAAAATTTTCCGTAAATGGCGTTCATATATCGGTTTTATTGCTATCACACTACTGATTCTTCTTGTTGAGACTGCAATGTATTTTGAAGGGCAGGGTTTTCTGAACGCACAGCTACGCGGTTTGGACGCTTTTGTTTTTTCCGGCAATCTTCTGAACGGGTATTTAATTGCTTATTTTGTTATGGGTGCACTCGTTATTCATATCCCGTTTTTAATTACGCTTGTCGCAGGCGACCTACTTGCAGGGGAAGCTACAGCCGGGACATATAGGATGTTGATAACAAGACCTATTTCACGCTTCAAACTTGTAACTGCTAAATTTCTATCAGGTTTGATTTATACTCTTCTATTGATAGTCTGGCTTGCTGCTTTAAGTCTCGGACTCGGTTTATTCCTTTTCGGCTCCGGTGAATTGATAGTGTTTCAAAATAGTTTTATTATTTTTGCCAAAGACGATATAATCTGGCGTTTTATTCTTGCATACGGATTTGCAACATTAAGCATGTCGGTTGTTGCTTCGCTTGCTTTTCTATTCTCGTCCCTTGTTGAAAATGCGATTGGACCAATTATTACAACAATGGCAATAGTAATTGTTTTTGTAATACTCTCGACTATAAATATCGACTTTTTCAGAGACCTTAGACCGTATCTTTTTACAACTTATATGATGGATTGGCGGTTATTCTTCGACAGCCCGCTTGATACTGGAGAAATAGCAAAAGCAGTACTGTTTTTGTCTGCTCATATTACGGGGCTCTATTTATTAACTTTTTATCTTTTCAAAAGAAAAGATGTACTATCTTAATTTCACAAGGTGTTTTATGAAAATTTTCCTCGTATTATTAACTGCTTTAGTTACGTGTACATCAGCACAAAGTAATGATGCTGATAAAATTCTAACGAAAGTTAAACAAGGTTTTGAAAAAGTTCACGACTATAAAGTTGAAGTGAGTGTTACTCTTGACATTGATTTTCTTAAAGCTCCCGTAAGCAATGCTACAATCTACTTTAAACAACCTGACAAAGTGAAGATTCACTCGGAAGGTTTTGCCATGCTTCCGAAAGAAGGTATCAACTTTTCTCCGGCATCACTGTTGAAAGGGGATTATACAAGTATTTATGAAAATGATGTTACTCTTAACGGGAAGAAAACAGCGGTAATAAAAACAATTCCGCTTGGTAATGATAAAGAAATATTAATTTCAACCTTATGGATTGATAAAGAAAGCTATCTAATCCATAAAGTAGAATCTACGACCAAAACCGCAGGTACCTTTTCGATTGAATTTACATATGATGAAAATAAAATAAAATATCCATTACCATCATCTATGCTCTTCTCTTTTGAAACCGATAGAGTGATTCCAAAAGATAAAGGAGAGAAGAAAGAAAATTCGAAACAAGTAAACAAAAAGAAGAAATTGTCCAAAGGAACTGTTAAAATTGTATATTCAAATTATAAAGTTAATACCGGTTTACCGGACTCAATTTTCGAGGAAGAGAAAGAGAAATCAAAATGAGTAGAAAGTTATTTCTTTTATTAGTTGTAATATTTTTAAGTAATTGTTCCTTTTCACAGGGACATGAGTTTTATAATGAAAAAATTGATTCTGTATGGACCAAAGTTGCAGACGGATTCGATTTTCCGGAAGGACCTGCTCGCAGCAGCAGCGGAGACATATATGTTTCAAATTGTTACGGCAAATGGATTACAAAGCTGACGCCGGAATCGGCGGAGGTTTTTTTATCAGCATCAGAAAAACCATTTACGTTTGCACAAACAAACGGACTTGCATTCAATGATGAAGGATTTCTTTTTGCTTGTGATTACAGCTTGGGGGCAATTATTAAAATTGATTTGAATGGTAATAGTGAAATCTATTCGTCCGGTTACGAAGGTGTAAAATTCAACCGTCCGAACGATCTTGCTTTTGATAAAAAGGGGAATCTATTTTTTACCGATCCGAAGAACTATCACAAAGATTCACTTACGGGAAGAGTTTTTATGGTTGAGAAAAATAGTGGACAAACTAAACTTGTTTACGACGGACTTGCATTTCCTAACGGCATTACTTTTTCTAATTCAGGAGAAGATTTGTTTGTTTGTGAATCGGCAAAACAGAGAATTTTGAAATTCAAAGTTGAAGCCGGAGGTAAACTTAGTGATTCGAAGGTTTTTGTTGAGCTTCCTGGCGGCGACCCGGATGGAATCGATTTTGATTCGGAAGGGAATCTTTATGCCGCACACTTTGGCGGTGGGGCAGTTTATAAAATATCACCCACCGGAGAAGTATTACAAAAAATTTCTACTCCAGGGAAGAAACCGAGCAATGTAGAATTCGGAGGAGATGATCTCAAAACATTGTTTATTACCGAGTGCGAAACAAATTCGGTTTATTCAATGAGAGTAGATATACCGGGAGCAAAGAAATAGACTGTGTAATTCTCTTTACAAGCGGGTACTATGTTAAATAGTCGAGGTAGTTTTCTCTATTGACTAATTCTATACTGGAATTTTGATAAATAGAAGTAAAGGGGTTGGGTTTTAATTTTGTTCTGGGAGAAAATTTTACTTCCAGTCCCAACAGTTTTCCATCTCCTTCTTCGATAATATCAACTTCGTAGCCGGAATAAGTCCTCCAAAAATAAAGATTTCTATAGATCGAGTTATTGTGGAGATATTTCAATCTTTCAATTACGAAAAAATTCTCGAATAAAGCACCTGTGTCATTTCTTTCAGAAAGAGAATTGAATTGAAGTACTATACCATTGCGAATACCGTTATCCCAGAAATAGTATCTCGATTTAGTTGTTATTTCATTACGTAAATTTCTACTGAAAGCCCCACGTTTATATAGAATAAAAGCTTTTTCAAGCAAGTCGAGGTACTTTCCAACAGTTTTGACATCTAGTTTAACCTGTGAAGCAAGTTCATTTAACGATACTTCATTCCCAACCTGGAACGCAATTAGCTTAAGTAAATCGAATATTTGTTTTGTGCCTTTAATCCTTTCAAGAGTAAAAATATCTTTTAATAGATACGAATTTACCAATTCAACTAAGACTTCTCTCTTTTCATTACAGTTACCGGCGGTAATAACCTCTGGATAACTTCCATAAATTAAAAACTCTTCAAGTCTCTCTTTTAATTCATGTTTATTATATAGAGAAAGTAGTTCCTCCTGGGAAAAGGGGAATAGAGAAATAGTCCTTTTTCTGCCAGTTAATGGTTCGCCTATTTGTTGTGATAACTCGAATGAAGAAGAACCGGTTGCAATTATTGTTATATCCGGTAAGTTATCAACTAATATTTTTAATCCCATCCCGATGTTTTTAATTTGCTGGGCTTCGTCGATAGCTAATAGCTCATACCCTTCTGCGTAAGGAAGAATTTCGCTGAATACCTGAGCGTTGAAAATTTCTTGAGTGCGGATATTGTCGCCGGAATCAAGTTTATACTTTAACTTACTCTTATCAAGGAAATCTTTTAATAATGTCGTTTTTCCAACACGTCGGGGCCCATAGATTACAAGCACTTTCCCCGGCTTTATCATATTTGCTATGTCGAATATTCTTTTAATCATATTAATTTATGGATTGCCACTCCACAAATTTAGGTGATTTTGTGGAATATACAAGCATAAAAACAGGTTGTAAGGCATAATCCGGGTTAATTTTGCAGGAATAGCTTAAAAGTTTATCAAATCGGGGATGTTTATTAAAAAGTTCACTGTTGTTTGCTGCCAGTTGAATTAAACAAAGCATTACTCGATTTTTATAACATGCGTTGTATTCAACCCGATTTCACCTTCAATGTTTTTATACTGCTTAACAACATATTTCTCCTGGTTTAGTTTTTCTTCTATATGTTTTATAGACGGGGCATAAATGAATGTTCCTCCGACTTTCAAAGATGATAAAATCTTGTGGTATGTTTTTTCGTAATCATGTAATGCAGCCGTTCCTGAATTCAATGCATAAATAAAATGATTTGAAAATGCCATATGCGAGATAATGGTTTCCCAGTAATTTGGTTTGTAATCGAATTCGAGCCAATTTACACAAAAGATGTTTTGCTCAAATTCGCTTTGCATGTATTGATCTATTCCGTAAATGGCTTTGTGCATTTTTAATAACTCTTTAACGATTAAAGCATTCTTTCCGCATCCAATATCAAGTACGGGCTCTTTTAGCGATTCAAGCGAAATACGCAAAATCTTCAACTGTAAATCCATGCTGTATTCAGCACACGGGAATAAAAACCTTTTTTCTTCCGAGATGCCTTCTACTTCTTCAAGTATTTTGATAAGATTTTTTCTATGTTCTTTAACAATCTTTCTTATAGCCGTAATAGAAGTTCCTATAGGCAGCTCTACCAGTTTCAAAACGAGTTGTTTGTAAAGGTTTTGTATTCGCTCATATTTGTTTGTTGAAAAATACAAATACTGATTTCTTTTTATACATTCGTTAAGGAACCAGTTGTAAACAATCGCCGTGTAGCTGTTTTTCGCTTCGTTTGTATCAATCTTTTTATACTGTTCAACATTGTTAAAAATCAATTGAACGATTGAATCTTCCGTTTTACAGTCTTGCAAATATGTTATAAGATCGGTTTCCTGAATGTGCATATCTAATAAAATTTAATTGTCTACCGGATGAAAAAAGTATTACAAATAATGGTGTCCCGATAATTTTCAAATTACGGGTAGAAATGTAATAAACTATATGGTTAGTAACGAAAGAGTCCCGGAAGAAATTGAAAATGTGGAAGGTACACCCTCGTCCCGTGCAAAGTTACGGATAGATTCTTCATTCTTCATTGTTTTTGAAGTGTAACTGTGTTAATTTTTGACGACAAATTTTGACCGATTGGAATTCGATTTATTGTTTTTGCTCGAAAACTAACCGGTCTCATACGATTGAACTAAGGAGCCACAGTAATGAAAAAAACATTATTTTTTATTTTATTCATACCGCTTGTAATTTTCTCGCAGAATTTGAAAGTTACAAGTATTGATCCGATTACAGATAGCAGCCAGGGAGCTTTCTTTTACCCGTCATTCAGTAATGACGGAACAAAAATAATTTTTACTTCGGAATCATATAAAGGTTTATGGTTACACGATTTAAAAACTCAGAACACAACACAAATAAACAATTTAACCGGTTCGGGATATAAACCCATTTTTATTGGGAATGACGAATCAATTATATTTAGAACCGACAATTTCAGCAATGACGGTAGAACATCTTCATTAAGAAAAGTTGAACTTAATTCAAAAAACGAGACAATATTAATTGATTTTACAAGAGAATTATCCGCACCGCTTTATGCAAAAAGTAACGGGGTAGTATATCTTAGCAAATCTACACCGGCGTTTTATTCTTATGAACAAAACCAGCCTGCATTAAATGTGGAAAGCACAGAAAGAGTTGTTTTTATTGATAATTCCGATCTTGTATTATTTACAAACGGAACAAGGACAGTTCTCAATCCGCTCGGAGAAGGGAATTATATCTGGGCTTCAATATCTCCGGACAATTCAAAAATATTATTCCGGCTTGCAGGTAAAGGTTCTTATATAACTGATTTAAATGGGAATATAATAAGTGAATTAGGTAATGCTAATGCACCTCAATGGTCTTATGACGGAAAATGGATCGCTTATATGGTTGATAAAGATGACGGAGAACGGGTTCTATCATCAGACATTTTTGCTGTTTCGGTGGATGGAGCTGTAAAGATTAATTTAACAAATTTGCCCGGTATGAAAGCTATGTATCCAAGTTGGTCTCCGAACAACGATAAAATCGTTTTCAATACGGATGATGGCAGAATCCACATTATAAACCTGACAATTGAATAAGGAATTGAGAAGATGAAACAGAAATTTTTATTAATAACTCTTATTATTTTTGCAGCACTTTCTAACGGTTTTGCTCAACCGCTTGCCGGTAAAAAGATATGTGTGGACCCCGGACACGGCGGGCACGATCCTGCAAACGATAGGTATATCCCGGCTACAGGTTTCTGGGAGTCCGATGCTAACTGGGACAAAGCTCTCTATTTAAAACCGATTCTTCAGAATCTTGGAGCTACAGTTATCATAACAAGACAGGGGAACAACGATTCCGATGACCTTGCATTATCCGAAAGGGCAGCAATTGCAAATAACAACAACGTCGATTTTTTTAATTCGATTCATAGCAACGGATGGCAGGGAACCTCGAACTATACATTAATGCTTTTCAGGGGTTATGATAATGCACCGGTTCATGCCCAGGCAAAAGAAATGGGTGCAATTATGGCCAACCAGATATATCAAGCTAATAGAACCACAGGGCAATTTAACCGAGGCGACTGGTCATTTTACCCGGATTGGGGAACCTCAGGACTTGGAGTTTTACGTCCGCTTAACATGCCCGGTGTACTTTCGGAAGGTTCTTTCCATGACTACATACCGGAATCATGGAGATTGATGAATACGCATTACAGGCTGCATGAAGCCTGGGCAATTGCCCGTTCTTATGTTACATTATACAATACGGGTCCATTGGCTTTTGGAGCAATTGCAGGAATCCTTAGAGACCCGCTTAATAATGTCTCTTACTACTATTTGCCAAGTACAAATGATCAGAAAAAACCGATCAATCACATACAGGTTACACTTACACCTGGCAATCTTGTTTATAACGGGGACGACAAAAATAACGGGTTTTTTGTTTTCGATAGTTTGGCTCCCGGTGAATACAAACTCTATTTCCAGGCAGAAGACTTTGCACTTGACTCGGCTACTGTTACGGTTATTGCAAACAAAACTGTTTTTGTTGATAAAAATCTTGACGAAGCTCCGAATTTTAATGCGCCTACTGTAACAGCTTATTCACCGGATTCTGCCGGAACAAATATCGGGCTTTATACCCCGATTGTTATCGATTTCGATATAAGGATGAATACATCTTTAACGCAGTCCGCATTTTCAATTCAACCGACAATGAGCGGAACCTTTACATGGGAAAACAATAATAAAAGAATGATCTTTACTCCATCTCCAAGGTGGAACCCTGCATCATCCTACTCGGTAAGTGTATCTACAAATGCACAATCCCATTTCGGAGTATCACTTCAGCAACCGGTTAATTTCAGTTTCGATACAAGAATAAAACTTAATCTTTTATCAGCTTATCCCGATAGCGGAAGACAGAATGTTAGTACAACTGTTTTATTGACTTATGTATTTGACGCTCCAATTAACTTAAGTTCACTTGGCGGTAATGTTCAATTTCTAAATGAAGCAGGCAATAGCGTAGCAATCAATCTGAATCAAAGCGCTATAACCGAAGGTAAATTGATTTTTGAACCGCAAGCTCCTTTAGCTTCAAATGCAACATATAAAGTTGTAATTAAAGAAGGTTTAAAAGATAACGACAACCTTACATTCGGTGAATTGAAAGAATTTGTTTTCACTACCGAAGCAGAGGCTTACGTATCGGGAATCGTTTTGGATCCGCTTGAAACTATAGGACAATGGAAAGACCCGAACTATAGCGGAAGTACAGTTGGAACCGACCCGGATTTGACAACATTTACAATCGTTTCCGATAGGAAAAAGAGCGGGACTTACTCGGGAAAAATCAACTACGTTTTTACAGGCAATACAGGCGGGGTATGTCGTACATTTAACGGCACAAAACCATCGGTTGGCTCGGCTGGAGATACTAAAGCAGGTGTTTGGGTTTTCGGTGATAATAGTAATAATATTCTCGAATATTGGTTTTATTACAATACTTCAACTAACTCAATTGCAAGAATTGATACTTTAAACTGGACAGGCTGGAAGATGAAGTACATTCCTTTAAGCCAGGTTACAGGTACGGGCGATAAACTTTTCCACAGCGTTGTAGTTGTTCAAACCCCGGAAGGAAATAAGAACAGTGCAATATATATTGATGATTTGCAAACAAGTGTTGTAACATCTGTTGAAGAAATTCCTCAGAGCGGGATTATGCCGGACGAATATGCTTTAAGTCAAAACTATCCGAACCCGTTTAATCCGACTACAAACATAAGGTTTTCATTACCTTCCAACGGGCATACATCATTAAAGGTTTACGATATGCTTGGCAGGGAAGTAAGAACTTTGATTAGCGAGGAAATGCCGGCAGGGTATTATGAAATCAATTTTGATGCACATAATTTATCGAGCGGTGTTTATTTCTACACTCTTACAAGCGGTAATTTCACTTCATCAAGTAAAATGATTCTGCTTAAGTAATCTTTTACAATAAGGGAAGCCGCACCAAACGGCTTCCCTTAATCATTATAGTAGAACCCACTAAAAGTAAAATTGACTTTAACGGTTAAACCCACAACATTTAACTTGACATTGAAATTCTAATTTTTAATATTTGTAACGGAAAATAAAATTCCTCTATCTGAGGCGGGTTTTTAGATAGTTGCCGGATTTTATTGACGATTTTACTACCGATATACATACCACAATGAAGAAAGACCGGCGGGTTTTACCAGCCGGGAAATTGACTATGTTTTTTATTGTCAATTTGCTCTCAATGATAACCGGTTTAGCAGTGCTGTTATTATCTGTTTCTACCGGGGGATAATAAATAACTGCTGTTTTTAATTAACTGTATCACAGAATATTAAAAGAGTATCCGAAGGAAATTTCATTAGAAGGAAGAATGCCCAATGAAGAAGGAACACAACCTCCGAATAGTAGTCGTTATATCTTTATTGTTAAGCATAGTTACTTATAGTCAAAGCAGTAGCGTTATAGCCGGAACAGAAAGAAGCGATACACCCCCCAAGCCCGATTACCGCCGACACCTTAACATACCCGAATACGATTCCCGATTGATGCCGTTGGATTATAACAATAAAACGACCGGTGTATGGACGGAGCTCAATCCGCGAATACCGAGAGTAGATTATACGGGAGTAGATTTTATAGATTCATTAACCGGGTGGAGCGTAGGCTCAAATGGTGCGATAATAAAAACTACAGACGGCGGGAAAAATTGGGTAACTATATTCAGCCCGGTAACAAAAACATTGTTAAAAGTAAGCAGCTATAACGGAAACACTGTAGTAATTACCGGTTACGATGGAGTAATACTCCTCTCAACAAACGGGGGTGAAGTATTTGAACAAGTAGAAAGTGGAGTAGGAGATGAAATAGATTTATGGGGAGTACAGATGATGAACGATACAACCGGATGGGTATGCGGAATGAATGGAACGCTGTTAAAAACAACAAACGGGGGATTGACGTGGCTCAGCATACCAACAGGACTAAGTATACACTACTGGTGGCTTGAGTTTTTAAATGAGCATTTAGGATTTATTGCTTGCGAAGAAGGGAAAATTTTGAAGACGACGGATGGGGGAAACAACTGGGTTCAAATCCAGGTTGGGGATTCAAGAGCGTTATATACAATTGATGTAATTGACAGTTTGCATATTATAGCAGCCGGAGTTGGCGGAAAAAACAACTACAGCAGCGATGGGGGTAATACATGGGTTCAAAACAATGATTTAATATTCAGTTCGGTGAACTGTATATCATTTGTAAATGTAGATACAGGATATGCCATAGGTGAAGATTGGGGAATAAGAAAAACAGAGGATAGAGGAGTAACCTGGTATGCGAGTAATGTTAATCTTGGTGAATGGCATATAAAACTGCTAAAAGATAAAACTGGATATATTGTTGGAAGCGGGTTAAAAATATACAAAACTATAAATGGTTATGACAATTGGAAACGATTAATCAACAATGATTATTTTTATGATATTTGCTTTTTAACTGAAATGAAGGGATTTGCAATAAGCGGAAGGTTATACCTAACAACTGACGG
>DAIRET010000044.1:0-18340 GCA_036795455.1 Ignavibacteriaceae bacterium | reverse complement strand
GCAAATTTTCCGGGATACAACTTATCCCATTATTGCTTCTTATTCCGGTAAAAGGGAAACTATTACAATTGACGGGCTTTCTTCAGTTGATGAAGTTAATACAAGAATTTTGGAAGCTCTCGAAAAGATAAAACTGAAGTATCAGAATTTATAGCTTTGAAGACTGTCTAAGGTTCATTGCTGTTTTTCTTTTTTATTACAGCGTTCAAAACTTTGTTATTTTCGATTTTTACAATTCGCGCATCGAACTTTTTCACAATTTCATAATTGTGTGTAGCAAATAAAATTGCAGCCCCCTTTGTATTAATTTTCTTAATTAGTTCAAGTATTTCAAATGAAGTTTCAGGGTCAAGATTGCCAGTTGGTTCATCTGCAAGTATTAATGAAGGTTCATTTATAATTGCCCTTGCAATTGCTACACGCTGCTGTTCGCCACCAGACAATTCCGAAGGTATACATTTCTTTTTATGCGATAACCCGACGTCATTTAAAACAGCATTAACTCTTTTTTTAATTTCTCTTGAAGGTGTGTTGGTTACTTCAAGAATAAAAGCAAGATTATCATAAATACTTCTATCCTGTATTAACCTGAATTCCTGGAAAATAATGCCGAGTTTCTTTCTCAACTCCGGCAGTTGATTTTTTTTAATGCTATTCGAGTCGTAGTCTAAAAGTTGAATATAACCGCTCTCTGGAAATTGATTCATATAAATCATCTGAAGGAATGTGCTTTTACCACTCCCGCTCTTACCGATTAAAAATACAAATTCACCGTTTTCCATCTTGAAATTCAAATCCTGGAAAATTATGTGACCACCGTAAGAAAACGAAACGTTATTGAATGACAGCATCTTTATTACTCTTTCTAACAATAAATTGAACTCTTTTAGATGTCGGCTTCCCCTTTTTCATTGTAAAATTCTCGAAACAGTCCACAACATACAAACCGCATTTGTCCATAATGTCGAAATACTCTTCAAAGTCCCAAATTCTTTGCCTATGGATTTCGACTATTTCATTTTGCCCGGGAAGATTTATTATAAATACGTTTGAGTGAATTCTGCTTTCAGTATCATAATGACTGATTTGTTTATAATGAATATTTTTATATTTGTTTGTCGTTACTTTTTCTTCGGCAAGGGCTATGCTATTCATAAACAAACTCGCATCAAATGTAAATACACCATTCTCATCAAGTAGTTTTGCAACAGAAGTAAACATATTCTGCAACGACTTTTTTGTAAGCAGGTAATTCACTGAATCAAATGTTGAAAGGATTAGTCCGAATTTCTTCTTAAATGGGAGATATTGCATATCGCAGCAAACAAGACTTAATGAATATTCGCTTGCTTTATTTAGCATGTACCATGATTTATCCGTTAAAATATATTCGTGAAAATATTTCTGCAAGTAGAAAGATATTGAACCGGAGCCACCTGCTAACTCCAGCACATTGGAATCTGTTGGAATAGAATCTTTGATAATATCATAAAGATATTCCGCCCAGGCATCATAATTTACTTTGTTCATCAAATGTTCGTAAAAATCCGCAAGGACAGTATAAGCTTTTTTGTAACTACTCATTAAATTTCTTCCGGTTGGAATGAATCCTTTTTGCAGTCAAATACGATTGAAGTAAACTATTATACTCTGCAATACCTTTGCCTGCAATGTCGAAAGCGGTACCGTGGTCTGGTGATGTTCTAATTATCGGTAAACCTGCTGTATAGTTCACACCTTCAGACGGGTTTAACATTTTAAATGGTATCAAAAGCTGGTCGTGATAATTCCCTATAATCAAATCATATTTGGAATATGTTTTATGAGCAAAAAAAGCATCCGGCGGAAATGGACCGAAAAACGTAGTACTATTGTTTTTAATAAACGGTTTGATTACAAGTTCTTCTTCCTCTCCTATCAACCCGTTTTCTCCCGCATGTGGATTGATTCCAAGAACCGCAATAGCTGGATTTTCTATCCCAAAATCTTTTTTTAATGAATCAACAATTATTTCTGTTTTAGCTTTTAGCAATTCGGTTGTAATTGTTTTACTTACTTTTTTAATGGGAATATGAATCGTCAACAGTGCGGCTTTCATGCTAGATGAAATAAACATCATGACTACATCCTTTATATTGCACCATTTTGCAAGCAATTCGGTATGACCGGGAATTTTGTACCCTGCCGAATTAACAGCTTCTTTTGAAATCGGTGCAGTTATCATTGCATCAATTTGTTTTGAATACAAAAAATCGAATGCCATTTCTAAAGCCGCATACGCTGCCGCTCCCGATTCTTTTGTAGGAACACCAATTTTTTGCTTGAACTTACCTATGTCGATTACTGTGATAATTGATGGGTTAGGATTCACATCTTTTATGTCTTTGACAATTTCGTACCTGACAGGTTTTGAAATGAATTGAAGCGAGTTGTTAAATACATTACCGGGGATGGCTATATAAGTTTTGTCTTTGCTTTTTTGTTGCAAAACATGGATCGTTTTCAGAATAATTTCTGGTCCGATCCCGTTTATATCGCCGCAGGTAAAAATACTTTTCATTTATCTGCTTGAAGTTGAAAATTTCCCATTCCACGAACGTCGACAAAAACAAACTTTCTGCCTATTTTTTCAAAAGTCCAGATTTCTGTGATTCGTCCTTGCTGCGATACCGTTCTTTCAATATTATCCGGTTTACCGAATCTCAAATAGGTCTTTCCTCTATCGGTGTCCGCCCCGTTTTTTTTATCAAGTGATGAATAATTTGTTACTGCAAAATCAACCCGCTGATAAAATTCATGCATCAACTCGTTATACTTTGTTTCCGGTGTGGGGTCATATCTTTTCCAGTAATTTTCAAATTTCTCCTTCACACTCCGGGAGTTCCCTTTTAACAGCGAATCTATTACCGATTTGTCCTCTATATGCTTTAAGACTTGAATAGCAAAATCAATATTCCGTAATGAAACAGGTTTATTAAACCATCTTACATCAAAAGAAAAGAGAGTATCAGGTCTGTCAAATCCCTCCCGGGATAACTTTAGTGTAAACTTACCTTCATTTAGTAGATTACTAAAGTTTTCAATTATAAAACACTTGACCGAATTACTGTTCTCATCATCAATAATTATACTGTTATCACATTTGTTCAACTCAGGCGAAATGTAAACACTTTTTTCCATCTCGAATTTGAATGAATCACCATCGCTTTGAATAAATGCAAATAATTTCTGAATCGAACTGTCATTAACCGGGATAAGTAGTTTTACATCAGCACCTGAAAAAGGGAAAGAATTCCCATAGTTAAATACTTCGTAGGTTAGTTTTGTTTCGCACTTTCTCTTTTCATTGAATACGATTAAGGGTTTTAGATAATTTCTACTTTTTGTCGTTACCGCATTAATTTTTACAGGGAATAATTCCGTTTCTCTTTTACTATTCCCATCCACAAAACGGATCGTCAATTCATAATTCCCTTCCGGGATAACGAATTTCATCAAACCGGTGGTGGATAATTCGGAAGTATTAGTATTCTCGAATTTAGCAACAGTAACAAATTCCTCATTAATATCTCGGACTACAACATTGCTAACGGAATCAAGTATTTCGCAGTTAAAGCGGAAAGATGCAGAATAGTTATCCCCCTTTTTCTCAAATACAACACTATTGTTTTCAACACGGTAAGTAAAAAAGACGACTACCGAATCCTTCTTTGGAAAGATATATGTATCGGTGTAAACACCGATTAACATGCTTTGAGAATACGATATTGAAATACAACAAAATAATGTTAATAAGAGGTATTTTTTCATTTAATTGGCTATCGCAAATAAATCATTTTTTTTGTTTGAATAAAGTCACGGCTTTCAAATCGATAAAAATAGATACCCGATGAAATATTATTTACTTTGAAGTTTACAGTATAAGTTCCGGGTGTCATCTTTTCATTAATCAATTGAGCAACTTCACTGCCTAAAACATCAAATACGGTTACTCTAACATCAGACTCTACAGGAATAGAAAAACGAATATTTGTTTCCGGGTTAAATGGATTCGGAAAGTTCTGCTCCAAGTTAAATGCAGTTGGAATTTCAACAACCCTGTCATCCACGGATGTTGGTATCAATCCGAAATAATTAAATGCAGCGGTCATTATTTGCTGTCTTGTTCCTATCGAACCGATAGTCTCGAAAGGGAATCCAAAATAAATCAACTGCCCTGTTTTATCCGGGTTATTAAACGAGCCAGTGTATGCAATTCCCGCAGTATAACTATTATTATATTTTACAATAGGTACACTTCCTCCCACTGTATCAATAGCATCCGGATAATCCTCGGTATATGGGGAGCCCGTTCCGGTAACACCGAAAGTAATATTAATCCCGCTGAATAATGTCGAATCCACTCCAACGCCGAAGTATGTATTTGCATCATCCGCAACATACTTTGATTTCAGATACTGTCTTAAAAACTGGGTATCACTTGAAGTTGCAGTAGATGCTCCTTCGAGGTCCCACGCTAATTCCGAACCTGTAACAAATAGTTTTCCGCCATTGTTTAAATACGTAGCAACCTTATTTTGTTCAACTGCCGAGAATGTTTCATCAGTAGTGCTTTCGTCTCCCAAAATCCATATTACAAGCTCATAATCATTTAAATCAACCGCATTGTTTATTACCTGGGAATTGTGACAGCTTTCAAAACTGGTCGAAAAACTTTCCGAATGGGTTAGAACAAAACTGTGGAAAGGTGAAGACCAGCTTCCCGAACCGCCATATCTATTGAACCCGTCAACTATAAGAACTTTTTTATCATCGTTCATCATCCGGATACCATAAACATCTGATTCGATACTGAGATTTGTAATCGGGGCAGTATCAACTGCAAAAACTTTTAAGTACAAAGGATTCTGTAATGAATATGAATAAATTTTTTCATTAATACCACTCGTTAAAACGCTTTCATTATCTCTAATCGTATAACTTGCACCTGTTTGGCTATAATACAACCTATACCCTTTTAAGTCATCATCACCCGGCTCAGTCCAGGCTACTTTTAATTGATTTATATTTTCTTTAACGACATATTTCATTTGCGGTTGTCCCGGGGCAATTAGATCAAGGTCGGTTGTAGTAACGGGAATGTAAACAGTGTCGGCATTCCCCCTTGTATCTTTTGAAAAAACCATGACAACATAATTCCCGTAAGGATGAAGCGAAACATCCCAGTAATTGTTTGTAACAATTTGTGAGGATGCGACATTTGCTGCGCCTGTTCCGTTTGTAATATTATAAACATGCTTGCTTGTATTAGCTTCCGGTTGAAAATAGTTGACATTGACATAACTATTCCCCGGAATATTGTAATACCGGAATCTTAAACCATCATTATGGGGATTATATACAACAGTTTGAGTATCGGCGGAAAGAATTTTATAACCTATTTCATATGTACCATTGTTTTTTGCCGAGGAGGAAGTTCCGTTTTGTTCTTCAACATGAACAACAATATCAATTTTTCCACCAAGAGAATTTGACGGAACTTGTGTTGTCGAATTATCAAGGAAAAATTTGACATAACGAATATAAGGTTTCCACGGATCGTTGTATGGATTTAAGCCTCCATCCTCTCTTAATGCATTAAGATGGCTGCCTGTAATTCCACCACCAAGCCGATAATCAATCAAGTGGATATGATCAATAGCAATCGTTGCTATCTGCTGTCCTACAGAAACCTGTTGTCCTACAGATACAGTAGGAATACAGTGGTAATATGTCAAATATTTTGTTTGCCCGTTAATAACCGAACCAACACGCACATAGGAGTCGTACCCTGTAGAACCATCATGGTAGGCAACTGCAATAGTGCCGGGTAAAACTGCTAAAACAGGTGTTCCGCCTGCGCCTGTAATATCCGTACCGTTATGATAATGCCCGGCAGCACTTGTGCTTCGATACTCACCGAAAGTACCCCCGATTTCTCTTTGTTGTGTCATAGGAGAAATAGGCCAGGGATACTTCACTGTATCAGTTTGTGCTTTGATGGTTAAAGGTATTAAAAGAAAAAGAAAGAACTTTAAAACTACTTTTCGATATATCATCTTTTTAGCTGTTCATACTACTTAGAAAATCTTTATTGTTTCTAGTTCCCCTCATTTTATCAAGCAAAAATTCCATTGCTTCTACCGGGGAAAGATCACTTAAGATTTTTCTTAAAATCCAAACTTTTGCAAGTTCGTCATCTTTCATTAAAAGCTCTTCTTTACGCGTACCCGATTTGTTTAATTCAATAGCAGGGAATATTCTTCTGTCGCTAAGTTCGCGGTTAAGAACAACTTCCATATTACCGGTTCCTTTGAATTCTTCAAAGATAACGTCATCCATTCTTGAGCCGGTTTCTATAAGAGCAGTTGCAATTATTGTTAAACTACCACCGTCTTCGGTACTTCTTGCAGAGCCGAAAAATCTTTTCGGTTTATGAAGAGCGTTGGAATCAACACCGCCCGATAATATTCTACCGCTGTGTGGTACAACGATATTATTTGCTCTTGCCAACCTTGTTATCGAATCAAGAAGAATAACAACGTCCTGTTTTGCTTCTACAAGTCGTTTAGCTTTTTCAATTACCATATCTGCAACCTGAACGTGCCTGTCCGCAGGTTCATCAAATGTAGAACTTATAACTTCGGCTTTAACGCTTCTCTCCATATCGGTTACTTCTTCCGGTCTTTCATCAATAAGGAGAATAATTAATTTAACATCGGGATGATTTCTTGTAATTGAGTTGGCAATTTTTTGAAGTATAATTGTCTTACCGCTTTTAGGAGGAGAAACTATCAAACCTCTTTGTCCTTTACCAATAGGAGAAAGCAAATCAAGAATTCTCATCGAATACTCACCTGGAGCTGATTCAAGCATAAGTCGTTTGGTAGGATAAACCGGGATCAAGTTGTCGAACAATGTTCTTTCCCTTATACCATCCGGGTCCTGCCCGTTAACGGCTTCAACGCGTAATAGCGCAAAGAAACGTTCACCTTCTTTAGGAGGACGCACCTGCCCGCTCACATAATCACCTGTTCTAAGCATGAACTTTTTTATTTGAGATGGAGAAACGTATATGTCGTCGGGAGAAGGGAGATAGTTATAGTCGGCAGATCTTAAGAAACCATAACCATCCGGTAATACTTCGAGTACACCTCTTGAAAACGACAAACCGTCTTTTGCAGTTTGTGCTTCAAGAATTTTAAAGATAAGTTCTTGTTTTCTTAGATCGCTATAACCGGTTATCCCGAGTTCTTTTGCGATTGCATTTAATTCAATGATTTTTTTTGATTTTAGTTCTGATATATCCATTGGCATTATTATATCATCCTTACATGTTATTGTTAATTAATTTACTATTTAAAATTTAGGTTGTTTATGCCGACTTGAGAATTGTTCAAGAGTACGCTGGCAAATTGCATTATTTCAATTTAATTGTCAAGGTTTATTTTTAAAAGTGATTTTTTAATTTCTCCTAAAAGATACATACTGCCGAGTATTACAAGACAGCTGTTAATGCTTTCCCGGTCCGTTAAGTAATTATTTATAAAAGACAAAAAGTCTTTTTCAGGTATAACCGGGATGTCCAATTCGGCAGCTTTAATCGCTATTTCATCAATAGCCGACGCACGTTCAATATCAATCTCCGTAACATGGATCTCATCGAATACACCCTTTAAATGTCCAAGCATCCGGTTAATATCTTTATCTTTTAATGCCGTAAAAAGAAGTATCTTCTTTTTATATGCTTTTGATTCTTTAACGAACTCGGTAATAAAATTCTTTACCCCGTCAGGGTTGTGAGCCGAATCCATTATCAACTTCGGCTTGTTACTGAAGATTTCGTATCTACCCTGAAGCCCTGCATTTCTAACAACATTTTCAATCCCCTTTTGTATGTAATAAGGTTTGTAAATGTGAATTGTTTTGTTCACGGTTAAAGCTGCTAAAGCAGCATTGTATTTTTGATAATATCCTTTTAACGGGGAATCAAGCCTATCCATTGAGAGTTCTTCTGTATATAGTTCTATAAACTTTTCCCTTTTAATAATGAAATCATCTACATAGAAAAGTTCGGTACCGACATCCTCACATTTCTTTTCTATTATTATTGCAGACTCCACAGGTAAATTACCGAGAAACACTTTTGTTCCCGGTTTTATTATCTCCGCTTTTTCTTTTGTAATTTCTTCAATAGTATTTCCGAGGATGTTCGTGTGTTCAAGACTGATTGATGTGATTACAGATGCCAGGGGATTAATTACATTCGTAGCATCCAGCCGTCCTCCAAGTCCTGTTTCAATAACCGCATAATCAACCGAATTATCTGCAAAGTATTTAAATGCCATTGCAGTTGTAACTTCAAAAAAAGTGAGTTTGTTTTTTAATATGTACTCCTCGTGTGTAAGATAAAATGAGGTTACAAATTCATCCGGCACTTCTTTTCCGTTTATTTTTATTCTTTCGTTAAAGCGGACAAAATGGGGTGATGTATAGAGTGCAGTAGAGAACTTATTTTCAATTAGAATACTTGAAATAAAAGATGCAGTACTCCCCTTTCCGTTGCTGCCTGCAATATGAAAGCATTTAAGTTTTAGCTGCGGGTTCCCGATCAAATCAAGAAACTTGATTGTATTTTCCAAACCGAGTTTCACCCCGAAGTTTTGGAGTGCATATATTTTGTTGATTATTTCCTTTACATTACCCATTAAGTATAATTGACCCGGTTAATTCTGAAATTTTTGAAATACCTGTTTTGTTACAATACTCTATTAAATCTTTTAAAATCACTTCAGCTGCATTAGGTTGAATAAAATTGACCGTGCCTAACTGCACAGCAGATGCACCGGCGATAAAAAACTCTACAACATCCCGCCAGTTCATAATTCCGCCAATTCCGATTATCGGAATATCAACACTTTGGTTGATCGCAAGTACTTTAGCAATTGCTACAGGTTTAATTGCCGGTCCCGATAGTCCTCCTGTTACATTTTTCAGTTTCGGTTTTCGTGAGTAAATATCAATTGCTGTTCCCACCAATGTATTTATTGCTGATACGGCATCCGCACCTTCTTTTTTTGCAACTGAAGCAAACTCACCAATATTAGGAACATTCGGCGACAGCTTGACAATCACCGGTTTATCCGTAACTGCACGCACTTTAGAAGTAATTTCTCCGACTGCTGAAAGATTATTACCGAATACAAGTCCGCCGTCTTTAACATTCGGACATGAAACATTAATCTCGAAAGCATCAATAGCTTCTTCGTTAGTAAGAATTTTTGTACACTCAACATATTCATCAACCGAACTTGCTGCAATATTACAGATCAATGCTGTATCATACTGCTTCAAGTAAGGAATCTTTGTTTTTAAAAAATCATCTACGCCCACATTTGCTAATCCGATGGCATTAAGCATCCCGGATGGTGTTTCAACAATCCTTTGCGGCGGATTCCCCTTTCTTGGTTTTAGACTAATAGATTTGGTTACAATTCCACCGATTTTGTTCAGGTCTATAAAATCTGCAATTTCGTGCCCGTATCCAACAGTCCCCGAAGCTAATAGTATCGGGTTCTTTAATTTAAGTTTCCCGATTTCGACTGAAAGGTCTATACTCATTATAATACTACATCCTTAATATTGAACACCGGTCCATCTTTACAAACAAGAAGGTATTTCTCACTATTTGTTGTGGATTCAATCGGGCAACCCTGGCAAATTCCAAAACCGCAAGCCATGGCACATTCAGTTGAAACTTCACAATCAATATTTTTTAAAAGGCAATACTCTTTAAGAGCTTTGAGCATCGGGTTCGGTCCGCATCCGAAAAACTTTACATTCTGATCAATAAAATGAGACTCATTCTTTTTTAATAAGTCTATAACATTACCTTTCAACCCGTTTGAGCCGTCTTCCGTTGCAATGAAAATGTTTTCCAGCCCGTAAGTAACAATTTCGCTTTCGGTTCTTCCGCCGATAAATGTAACAATCGATTTACCGTCACTAATCTTCTTAGAAAAAAACGGGAAAGGGGCTACACCCATTCCACCGGCAACAATCACGGCTTTTTCGAAATTTCCATCAAGGTTGAACCCGTTCCCAAGTGGACCAACAATGTCAAGACAATCTCCTTTTTTCTTTTCGGCAAGTATTTTTGTTCCTTCCCCGTGAATGTTGAACATTACATAAAAACTGTCATCTTCAACATCGCAAACGCTGAACGGTCTTCTCAATAAAGGATTGACCGAATTACATACTTTGATGTTTACAAATTGTCCCGGTCTGATAATATCAGCAATTTCCGGAGATTTAATTTTCAAGAGAAAAATGTGTTCATCAAGTTCTATTAGTTTTTCAACAACTGGTTCGGATATAAACAAAGTTTTAGCCTATTAATGATTTATATTATTGATTAAGAACGAATTCTAAGGTTGGTTACCCGAAATGATTTTTTTCAGTACAAAGTTATAAAATATTTACCAAACAGCAAAGAATTACTTTCCCTCCCTGCAATAAGTAATATAGTCCGTAACTACCGGTGTAAAACCCAATTGTCGAACTAATGTTGCAAGCTGTCCCCTGTGGTATGTGCTATGCAATAAAACATGGTTAAAAATATCAACAACAGAATTCTCATGTTGTTCGCCTTTTATATTTTTATAATTCAGAGTTTCATTGTAATTATTTATTGAACTAATCAACTGCGCAAAACTGGATAAATTATTGAGTGAAGCCTCCCTCAAACTACCAAAGGAAAGAATATCCCATACTATCGGATGCCCTTTCTCTTCCTTATTTAACCGGCTTCTCCAGGTATCCTGGGCTAAAACGATGTGCGAGATAATTATCAAAGGTTTATTGTCTTTGATGTTGTTCACTTCCAGGAAATCAATATACCGGTTGTTTGCCCAATAATCGTAATTAAATTGCTTAATAAAAAAATCTTTCATACGGCTTCACACAAGGGATAGTTTATTTAAAGTTGCTCTCTTCAATCTGTTCTATTTTGGATAATCTTTTTTGATGCCTTTCACCAAGGAATCCCGATTGAAGAAATGTATCAAGAATGGATTTGATCGTTTCTTCACCTAAAGTTTTTGCTCCCATTACCAGGACGTTTGAATTATTGTGTTCCCTTGCGCTTTTAGCTGAAAACTCGTTATAACACGTTGCAGCCCTAATATTCTTATATTTATTTGCTGTAATTGCCGATGGAATTCCTGTTGCGTCCAGTAGGATACCGAAATGTGCGTCATTCTTTATTATCTTTTGAGCTACAGAAGATGCAAAATCGGGATAGTCGCAAGAATTCTCGTTATAAGTACCAACGTCAATAATTGTAAATCCTTTTTCCTTCAGATACTTTATCAATAGCTCTTTAGTTTTAAACCCGGTATGGTCCGAGCCGATAGCTACTGACTTCTGCTTTGAATCATTAATGAATGAATCTTTTACTACCGCTGACTTTGAATCAGTAGTTTCATTAGAAATCATTAAACCTGCAGTTTTAATTCTATCCAAAGCAAGAGGAGTTAAAATGGCTCCGGCAGGCAATGAAATTTTCTTTTCTCCGTCTTTAATACGCTTTAGTATTTCTTGTTCGGTTACAAGCGTTTTCATTTTTCTATAGATAGTTATTTAATTTTTTTAATTTTAGATGTTCAACCACTTTCTTCACTTCTTGAGCCTGGTCTCTGCGGCAGATAAGCAGAGCATCATCAGTGTTGATTACAATAATGTTATCCAAACCGATTACTGCTGTAAACTTATCGGGTGAATAAATATAAGAATCGAATGCCATATCGGTATATGCCGGTCCGTTAATCGCATTTCTATCTTTATTCTTGTTTGAGAGTTGATAAACCTCTTCCCAGCTTCCAACATCGCTCCATGTAAAGACTCCTTTGGTTAGGTAAACACGCTTAGATTTTTCCATTATTCCGTAATCTATGGAAATGTTTCTGAACTGCCCATACGCATTAAGAACTTCTTTTTCGAAATCCGGTGTATCGACAAATTGTTTGAGTTTCTGCAGCCCCTGGTTTAGCTCCGGCATATAAAGTTTAAACTCGTCGAGGATTGTATCGACTCTCCAAATAAACATACCGCTATTCCACATAAAATCGCCGCTCTCTATAAACCTAACTGCAGTCGTAAAGTTTGGTTTTTCAGCAAATGTATAAACTTTGAAAATATTATCTTCAACATTCCTATCATCTATCTGAATATAACCGTAACCCGTTTCGGGACGTGTTGGGGGAATACCAATTGTAATCAATCCTTTTGACCTATGTGCATACTCCACCGCTTTCTTTATAGTATTCTGAAAAATATCTTTTTCTTTGATTATGTGATCAGCAGGTAAAATAACCGATACAGCATCTTTTGATTTCTTTTCGATAACTATTGATGCAAGTCCTATACATGCGGCGGTATTTCTGCCGAACGGTTCTTCAATAATATTTTCAGGGAGAATTTGAGGAAGTTGTTTGATTATTTCTTCTTTGTGAAGTTTATTTGTAACAATAAGGATTTTATCATTATCAACCATTCCTTCAAGTCTTTGAACTGTAGCTTGAATAAGTGTATGGTCATCAAAAATTTTTAATAACTGTTTCGGATATTTTTCACGGCTTTTGGGCCAGAACCTTGCTCCTACGCCTCCAGCCATAACTACTGCATATAAATCCATTACGAACCTTTACATATTCTGAATTTTTTTACCGAACTCCTCGGCACGATTAAGATAAATTTTTATATCAACTTCCTTGTTGCGAACAAGTGCAACTATTACTATAAGACAAGCCCGCATTTGTTCGATTAGTTCCTTGTCGGGAATCAACGTTCCCTCTTTGATATAAAGAAGAGCTTTCGCGAATATTTTATGCATATTTGCAATTATTTCCGAGCCGAACTTTTCGGAAAGATTTCCGTTGAATTTCATAATCTCGGAATACTGTTGAAGTTCCTCATTATCAGTCGTCCCCAATACTACTTTCTTGAGTAACGAATCAAGATGTTTGATCGGTTTTAATATTGTAACCTCAAAATTTTGAAAGTAAGTCTGGTCATCATCATCATGTTTATCATCCTCAAGGATAAACTTCTCCTTCAATTTTTCATTTTCTAATTTAACTGCAATTCTGGAGGATTTTTCATTCTCCTCTTGTTGCTCACTATTCACAACGGGTTCAGTAGTTATCGACAGACTTCTGTATTCGTTTAACTTCTGAATAGAATCTTTAAAAGAGGAAGGGTTTGTACTGTCTAAAAGGTAACTAAGGTCTTTAATTATCAATTGGATATGATCTCTAAATTTTTCTGATAGTTTTAAGAAATCAACTTTATTGCTTGAAAGATAAAGATATATTTCATTAAGCCGGATAGCAAGTTTAGAGAGTTCGGTTATCTTTTTCATATTCTGAAAGTCTGTACCGAGATTCTCGGAATTCCCTATTCTCTCTTTTAATAAACTTACAACTTCAATTTTTTGAGAACTTAATCTCAAGTTATTGGAAGCGAGTCCTATTACCTGAATGATATATTGCTTTGTCAAATCCATTTTGTTATTTAGTATAAATCCTTGGTACTCTTTTAGAAATATTACATGTGATTTCGTACGGAATTGTGTTCAGTACTTTTGACCAATCCCATGCATCAATTTTTTTATCCTTTTGTGTTCCCAACAGAACTACTTTTTCACCTGTTTTAATTACTGCGTCGCCGACATCGAACATAATTCTATCCATAGTAACTCTGCCGACCTGCGGATATAAATTTCCTTTAATGATTGCAGAAATCGAATTTGTCAGGTTCCTATTATAACCGTCTGCATAACCGATTGGAACAGTAACAATTGTTGTCTCCTTCTTTGTAAAATACAATTGTCCATAACTTATCGATTTTTTCTTCGGTACCCTGTTCACCGAGTCAACCGATGAAATTATCGACATAACAGGTTTTAGTTTTATCGATCCGGATGTTTCGAGTGATGGATAATACCCGTATAAAGAAATTCCGGGACGAACCATATCGAAATAGGAATCATCCATATCAAGTATTGCCCCGCTATTTGCACAATGAGCCAGTCCGTACTTAATTTTTTTCTCTTTCAATTCTCCAATCAATCGTTTGAATCTTCGCAATTGTAAATCGGCAAACTTTTTATCAGCTGAATCGGAAGTTGCGAAATGAGAATAGATTCCGTCAATTTCAATCAGTTTTAGTGAAGTTAATTTATTAATCAACTTTATTACATTATCAGGGTCGCAGCCAAGCCTTCCCATACCGGTATCAACTTTTACATGAACTTTTGTTTTTTTTCGCACCTCTTTTTTAAGAATGCTGATATGTTCATCGTTAAAAACAGTAAGAGTAAGGTCGTTATTTAATAAGTCTTCTGCATTTGCTGTTGTAAGCGGTTCAAAAACAAGAACAGGTTGTCTTACTTTCAGCTTTTTTAGTTCAATACCTTCTTGAGCAAGTGCAACACCGAAATACTCAGGCTTATTCTTTAATGAACTCAAAGAGGATACTATTTCTTTAACACCGTGTCCATAAGCGTCGGCTTTTACAACGGCAAGTATCTTAGCTCCCTTTACTTTTTTTCTGATGTTTGTATAATTATATATTAAATGATTAAGATTAATTTGTGCAATAGTAGAGCGCATTTGTATATAAATAATTTTTTAGTTTCTCAATTGCAATATATATATTTTCTTAATCAGAAAGGCAACTTAATCCCTAAAAATCTTACCGGTATCAAATCAGAATTCTCAATCCTTTCGAGAGAAACGTTGTTTTGAGATTTGCGAAAAAACATTTCTTGACATTTCCAGAATGATTCCTTATGTTGAGCCACAAAAAAAGAGAGTTTAATGTATACGGAATTCGGGCAAATCCTTGCATTCATCATTTTAGCTGTTGTGTTTGTAATAGTATCGGTTTTCTTTGCGAAATTAATACGTCCGCACCGTCCATCGCACGAAAAACTGCTTACTTATGAATGCGGCGAGAATCCTCTCGGTTCTCCCTGGATTAAATTCAATATCCGCTTTTATGTAGTTGCGTTGATATTTTTAATTTTTGACGTGGAAATTGTTTTGCTAATTCCATGGGCGGTTATTTATCAAAGTTATGGTTTCGGCGGTTTTATTGCGGGATTCGTTTTTCTGTTTTTACTTGGATTGGGAATGGCTTACGAATGGCGAAAAGGAGACCTTGAATGGGAAAGACCTTCGCCGAATATCCCTATCATCAATAAAACTAAAAACACAAATTCACCTGAATCGTCTGAAATAAACGAGGATTAATTAATGGGTTTACTTGATACTGAATTTACTCAGGACAGTATTGTCTTAACAAATGTTGATGATTTATTAAACTGGGCAAGATTATCTTCTCTATGGCAGGTAGGGTTTGGTCTTGCTTGCTGTGCAATTGAAATGATGGCGACTTCTGCCTCGCATTACGATTTTGATAGATTCGGTGTAATACCGAGACCTTCCCCGCGTCAATCCGATGTGATAATAATTTCCGGTACAGTTACGTTAAAAATGGCTTTAAGGGTTAAACGGTTATATGAACAAATGCCTGATCCAAAGTACGTAATTTCGATGGGAAGTTGTTCAAATTGCGGCGGTCCCTACTGGGAACACGGTTACCATGTATTAAAAGGAGTGGATAGAGTTATCCCCGTTGATGTTTATGTCCCGGGTTGTCCTCCCCGCCCCGAAGCCTTGCTCGAAGGCTTATTAAAACTACAGGAAAAAATTAAAAAAGAATCCATGGTGAAAAAAACTGTATGAAATCGGCACAAGACATTTTTGAAATATTAAAAGAAAAGTTTCCTGAGGAAGTTATTTCAATTACCACAGGTAAACCAAAAGAGGATATAATTGATATTCATCCACTTTCGATAAACAAAATATCATTTTTTCTAAGAGATTCAGAAGTTTTACTTTTTGACAATTTAATTTTGTTATCCGGAGTTGACAATGCAGATGGAAAAAAGAAAACATTACCTGACGGTAGTTTCGAATATGAAAACAATACTTTAAGCGTGTTCTATCACGTGGAATCAACTTCACTGAAACATAAAATAACTTTAAGAGTTACAGTACCTGTAGATAAACCAGAAGTTGAGTCAGTCTCGGAGATTTGGATGTGTGCCGATTGGCATGAGAGAGAGGCATTTGACATGATTGGTATCAATTTTCTAAACCATCCGAATTTAATAAGAATTTTAATGCCTTACGATTGGGAGTATGGCTATCCTTTAAGAAAAGATTATAAAAATCCGGAGTTTTATGCCGGTATGAAAGTCTCTTAATGAAAAATATTTTCTATTATCTATTAAAGAATTTGAAATGCTGAAAACAGAGCAAATGGTCTTGAATATGGGACCGCAGCATCCTTCAACGCACGGCGTGCTTAGATTGGAACTGGAACTTGACGGAGAAGTTATAAATAGTGTAACTCCTCATATAGGCTATCTACATAGATGCTTCGAGAAACATTGCGAAGCAATGACCTACCCGCAAATAATTCCATATGTCGATAGAATGGATTACCTCGCTGCAATGTATAATGAGTTCGGTTTTGCACTCGCAGTTGAAAGACTAATGGATATTAAAGTACCTGAAAGAGTTGAATATATCCGTGTTATTATGGGTGAGTTGCAAAGAATAGCTTCGCATCTTGTAGCAGTTGGCACATACGGACTTGATATAGGTGCATTCACCCCGTTTCTTTATTGTTTCAGAGATAGAGAAAAAATACTAACTCTTTTTGAAATGACCTGCGGTGCAAGACTTCTTTACAATTACATCTGGATTGGAGGATTATCCCACGATATACACCCGGACTTTATAAGGTATACTAAAGAGTTCATAGACTATTTCAAACCTAACCTGAAAGAGCTTAATGACCTTCTAACTTATAACAAAATTTTTATTGACAGAACTGCTAACGTCGGAATTTTACCATTAGAAACTGCGATCAACTACGGAGTTACCGGACCGAATTTACGTGCAAGCGGATTGAGGTGGGATTTGCGGCTTGATGACCCGTATTCAATTTATGATAAATTTGAATTTGATATTCCGGTTGGACAGGGCTGGCATGGAACCATCGGTGATTGTTGGGATAGGTACTATATCAGAATTTTGGAAATGGAAGAGAGCCTCAAAATTTTAGAGCAGGCTATTGCACAAATTCCTGAGGGAGATATTAGCTCCGCAATTCCCAAAAGAGTGAAACCCCCGGAAGGACAAATCTATACAAGGGTAGAAAATCCAAGAGGAGAACTCGGTTACTTTATTATAAGTAAAGGACAACTACAACCCCACCGGGTAAAAGTAAGAGCTCCTTCATTTGTTTCTCTCTCTGTTTTAAATGAACTCTGCAAAGGTCATCTTGTTGCAGATGTGGTTGCCATTCTCGGAAGCATAGATATTGTTTTAGGAGAAATTGACAGATGATATACGAATTTTTATATAATCTAATCGGAAGCCATATTGTTGCTTCTTTCATTAGTGCAGTTTTTCCTTTGGCGTTCCTTGTTCCATTTGCACTGTTCGCCGTATATCTTGAAAGAAAAGTTTCGGGACATATGCAGGACAGGTTGGGACCAATGCGCGTTGGCTGGCACGGCTGGTTGCAAACAGTTGCAGACATAATCAAATTAGTACAAAAAGAAGATATCACAGCTTCCGCTACAGATAAAAAGCTATTCAACTTTGCACCGGTATTGGTATTCGCCGGAAGTTATGCCGCTTTTGCAGCAATTCCGTTTACATCAATTTATATCGGCTCCAATATCGATCTTGGCATTCTATATATAGTTGCAGTATCAAGTTTCGTAGTAGCAGGTATACTGATGGCTGGCTGGGCTTCGAATAATAAATATTCCTTGCTCGGAGCAATGCGTTCCGCTGCTCAAATCGTCAGTTATGAAATTCCTACAGTACTTGTAATTTTAAGTATAATAGTTATATCCGGCACGCTGAATTTAATGACATTGAGCGAGCAGCAATCATCAAGTTTTTACAACTGGATGATATTCGGAGGTGCGGTTGCCGGGTGGAAGAAATTTGTATTGATTCCTTTTGTGATGATTGGATTTCTTGTCATATACATTAGTTCACTTGCAGAAGTAAATAGAACGCCGTTCGATATTCCGGAAGCAGAATCGGAATTGGTTTCCGGTTATCATACTGAGTATTCAGGTATGAAGTTCGCTATGTTCTTTCTTGCTGAATATGCAAATATGTTCGCAGTTTCTGCTGTTGTCGTAGCT
>DAIRET010000235.1:0-3748 GCA_036795455.1 Ignavibacteriaceae bacterium | reverse complement strand
CGATATCAATCTGCCTGTAGGAAATACATGCCGAAACGAAAAGTAGTAGAAAAAGACCTTCAAGAGTTTATTTCCAATACAGAGCTGAACAAAAAACCTTATGAAGCGTTGCTAAAGAAATATCACGGTAATCAAGCCCGGCTATTGAAAGAATTAATAGATTTAATTCAAGACCGAATAGCAAGCAACCGTAACATGGCTCTTTTCATCAATAACAATAAAACCATCACTTTGAACGGGGTAAAGCTAAATCTTTTCTATCCAAGCGGTTCAATTATTCACGAAGATAAATTATTCAAACAAAATATATTCTCTGTTATTCAAGAACTTCCATATAAATACAAATATCAAGGCAGCCAAATTTATTCTTTCCGTCCCGATCTTACCTTTTTTGTGAACGGTATTTTCTTAGGGTACAGCGAGCTTAAATCAAATTATACTAACCAAACAGCAAGTAAAAACGGTCGTGGAAAAGTAATTAAAGATTATTTCGAAGCCGTCCGGGTTTACTTCGAAACTTTTGATAGAAACCAAATGCTTTCCGAAGCAGAAAAAATGAACCATAGAAAAGATTTCCTAAAAATATTCGAAAAAGCTATACACATTACTACAACCGATCTGGAAGAAACTTTTGTAATACGCACTATCTCCGACTTTTTTGATGACATTCTTTCCACATGCCGCGAAGGAAAATATGATCGTGAAGAAATCTCAAAAAGAATTGAAGGTATATTTAAACCTTATCCACTGCTTAATCCTTTTGCGATTAAAAAGGATAAGCTTGTAGAACTTTTTACAGCACATTACAGCAAGTCTAATATTGAAAAGGAAATACTTTACTATAACTTTATCGAAAGAGAAGTCTATGAAATTAACGGCTCAAAAGAGTTCAAGAAAGAAGCCGGTCGTTTAATTTCTCCCCGCCCAAAACAGAAGTTCGGTACAGATAAAATTCTATCTAAGATTGATGAATTTCTTGCTCACGAAAATGAACCGGACTATTTCCAGAAGCTTCTTGAAAAACAACTTTCCGGCGTTGGTGAAGAAAAAAAGAAAGAGCTTCTTAAAAAGCGTGAAGCTTACTTAAACAATAAGAATGTTTACTCATTGTTGATGCAATATGCTGCCGGTTTTGGTAAATCCAATATTATTGGTTGGAGTGCTTTGCAATTAAAGGATCTCCGCCGTAATGGAGAATTTGTTTACGATAAAATTATGATTGTTGTGGATCGTCTGCAGCTTCGCAGCCAAATTGATTCGCTTATGATGAATATGAACATCGACAAGAAAATGTTCATCGAAGCAAAGAACAAATCCACATTCCTTAACGCCTTATCTTCAGATACACGTATTGTAATTGTTAATCTTCAAAAGTTTGGCTCCGTTCGTGAAATGCTTGATGCCGAAGTTCTTAAAAAGCTTGCCAATATGCGCATCGTATTTCTAATTGATGAAATTCATCGTTCTAACAGCGGTGTTGACCATGATGAAATGATAAGTGTTTTTGACGAACTTCAAAATCCGTTTGATTCCGCAGAATATACTTCTACCAACAAAAAGAAAAATTTAATTATTGGTTTTACTGCTACGCCCGATGATAACGCACTTGCTCGTTTTGGTGAATTCAGCGGTTATGCTGAAAGTGAAAAGCTTTGGCGTCCATTCGATAGCTACACAATGAAAGAAGCAATTGAAGACGGATTTATTCTTAACCCGCTAAAGAATATAGTTCCTGTAGCATCAAAAATGCTGTATGAACTTCCTAAAAACCTTACAGAAGGTTTTACTGAAAAAGAATTCAAGGATGCTCATAAAAAACAGATTTACGAAAACCGTGAAAGAATAGATGCTATTTCAAAGCACGTTGCAGAAATGTTGGTACAAGATGTTTACCGCCAAATTTGGGGGCAAGGTAAAGCAATGCTTGCGGTTTATTCTATCATGTCAGCTATTGTTTATAAAGATTGTGTAACAAAACATTTCAATGAACTTATTAAAAATCCCAAATATGCAAAATATGCCGATGCCCCTATATTTATTGTCTATTCAAGCAGCCAAGAAAACCAGAGTGCCGCCTCACTTAACGAAGGGATGTCTGAAGAAAAAGTACTCGAAAAATTTTCACTTGCTAAAAACGGTTTAATTATAGTTGTTGCAAAACTCCAAACCGGATTTGATGAAAAGAAACTTCATACTTTGTTTTTAGATAAAGAGGTTCACCATATAAGCGCTATCCAAACTATATCAAGAGTCAACCGTACAACTAAACATAAAAACGATTGTAAAATTATTGACTACTCATACGGCAACGTGAATGTTCAAAATATTAAAGATGCCTTTGAACATTTCTCAGATATTGTTGTTTCCGATTTCGATCCCTTTGCCGACAAAAAGGTTTTAGAAATTCTTTTAAACGAACTTATAAAGTCGGATGTTTACAAAATCTTTTTCGATCAATTTATTTCAATATATAGGGATAAAGAAAAACGAAATAATCCTGAAAGCTACCTCGATTTTGAAAGTAGTCTCAAAAAACATATTGATGCTAATCCAAAACACACGGCAGACACAAAAGCAAAAGCCGCTCAGTACTTCGGTATTCTTAATAAGATTGAATACGTAATTGAAATAGAATTCAAGTTCAACCAAGGAGATTTTCTTTTCTTCTGGCGTAAATTCAATATGCTATACAATGTAATGAATCGTAATAATGAAATAAAAGATGCTATCGAAGTGTACTTTGATAACCAAATTGGGATTGTCGAAATAATCCCGGCAGATTCTGAATCCCAAAAGAAAAAACCCACTAAAGTTGCTGAAGGAAAATTCCCATACGGTCAAATCAATTTTGATGTTATGGCTGTTATTGCAGCAAGAAACGAACAAGAAGCAAGAACCGGCAAGCTAATAGAAGAGTTTGAGGCAAAGATTAAGGAATTCTTTGAATACGCAGAAAAGTCACCCGAAGGAGAACGTCTTATTGTTAAAATGAATTCAAACATCAATGAGAATGAAATTTACGATGACTTTGCGAAAATATATCGCAGATTTCGTGCTCTTTACCGTCAAAAAGTTGGCGAATATTTCTTCAAAGAAACCGAAGACCTTGTTGAAAAACTCTGTGATGATTTTGAAAAGTGGTTGAAGAAAAGTAAAATGCTAATGAACGGGTAAGTAAATTGTTGGTATTAAAGTAAATCATTATTCATCTTATTACAGATTTCATCAATATTTACTTTGGGCGAGATGCGTATTTTTTTAGCCTCTAAAAAGATTTTTTTCAAGTCGGAAGCTATTTTTTTCTCATCTGTAATAGGTTCGATAGTTACTTGAATTTCATATCCATATATTCTTTGGGCAAAGTAATAATCTTGTTCAAGTCTTTTGCATCGGCTGTAGTAGCATATGTGTTCATTCCATTTCTTTATAAACTTGAACAAAAATATCTCTTTTTAGGGTGAATATCAACAGAGTTCTTTTGCAATATCTGGCTTAAATAATCTCAACTTAATAAAAAACAAAAAGAGGAGCAGAAACTCTTCGAGTTTTACTTCATTATTATTCTGCCGCAGCATCCTAATTATTCTATGAAAGGAAAGGACGTCAGAATGTTTTTCAAGTAAGTAAATAATCGCTAATTTTAACTGTAATCTTTTACTAACTTGGAGCAACATATGAACGAGATAAAAATTATCGATATTACACCGGAAAATATTCTTGAATACGGTGTGTGCGGTTATAAAAGTTT
>DAIRET010000043.1:0-18448 GCA_036795455.1 Ignavibacteriaceae bacterium | reverse complement strand
CTATTGCTGCATTCAATGCCAGCAGGTTTGTTTGATCGGCAATATCATCAATTACTTGTGCAATTTCTCCTATCTGATCTGTTTTACCGGCAAGTGAATTTATTATTTTCCCGGTACCTTGAGCCGAAGCAATTCTTTCATCCATTCCCCGCTTGGCTTCTCCAATCTTCTCAACACCTATATTTGCTTGAGCGCTTGCATCTCTTGCTTTTTGCGATGCTCTACCCACATTCTGAGATGTTTGTACAATTGTTGACGTCATTTCCTCTACTGCCGAAGCTACTTCGGTTGTTTGTGCAGATTGTTCCTGGCTGCCGGCTGCCATCTCTTCCGTACTGGAAGAAATCTGGTTTGCAGCACTTGCCGTCGCCTGAACCGCTTCAAGCACTTCGAGTAAAGCCATATTTAAAGATTCGCCAACCTGGTTGATACTATTCTTTAATATTTGATGATCCCCCTTGTATTCTTTGTCAACACGAACAGTAAGATCACCTTTTGCAAGACGGCTCAAAACTTCCGTACCTTCCTGAACAGGAACAACCACAGCTTCGAGAAGCGAATTAACCCCGGTAATCAGTTCTTTATATCCACCGCTGAATCTATTTGCATTTCCACGGGTTTTTAGTTTTCCGTCTAATGCCGCTTTTATAAGGTATTCGAATTCCTTAACAAGTTCTTTATTTGTATCAACTACTTTAAGAATGGAATGTGAAAGTATGTCATGTTCCGACCTTGGCGAAATTATAACATTCAAATCCCCTCTCGAAATGCCTTCTGCAGCAATTGCTTTCTCTTTAATTCCTTCGATCATCTGAGCGAATGAGTTTTCAAGTACACCGACTTCGTCTTTGCTTTTCGATACTACTTTTACATTAACATCGCCGGCAGCTAATTTATCGGCAACATCAACAAGTTCCGTAATTGGACGTGAGATTTTCTTCACAACGTAAAAAGCAGAGACAAGCATTATTCCAATCAGTATAAAAAAGGCAAGTAGGATTTTATTTCTTATTCCAGCCATTTCAGCTTCAACATCATCAAGATAAACTCCGGTACCAACAATCCATTCCCAATCTCTAAATAGCTTAACAAAAGAGATTTTAGGTACAGGTTTACTAAATCCCGGCTTATCCCACATGTAATCAACAAAACCTTCGGACTTAGCTTTACAGACATTAACAAACTCAACAAATAAACGTTTGCCGTTAGGATCTGCATTTCCACTCAAGTCTTTCCCTTCAAGTGCCATATTAAAGGGGTGCATAATCATAGTAGGATGCATATCGTTAATCCAGAAATATTCATTCTCATCATACCTTAAAGTACGAATTTGTTCCTTTGCATAGGTTTGTGCTTCCTCTTTACTTATCTCTCCGGCTGCTGCTTTCTTGGCGAAATCATCAATCACACCATAAGCAACTTCCGATAAGTTTCTTATTTTATTCATCCGGTCCTGCATTAGCATATCCTCTATTGCGGGTAACAAAAGAGAAAAAACCATAATAATCAGAAGAATAACGGATGCAATAAAAACCGATATTACTTTTGACGATATTTTCCAGTCATTAAACTGTTTCATAACTACACCTTTAACTTTATCTTTAACACACAAAACATTTCATTAACCATCTACATAAAATCATTATTCATAATGATTTTTAACTTACTTTATAATGACTTTGAAAACTTACTGCATCATAACGACGGAGTTTTCTTTAGAAGAAGAGATATGCGGCAATCAACACCCTTGTATTGGCTATTAATTCTGCGTTCTCAACCTTCCCTTTAGAATTTATTTTACCGTAATAAGCACCGGTATACTCAAATTCTCCGGCGAACTGTACTTTATTGATTGAATACACTAATCGCGGTGAAATTCTCACCAACCTATCAATATCACTTCCTCTTGCATAAACGGGCCCGCTGAAATCGTTGTCTGCTCCAAGGTTTTTTGCAAAACCGCCGAACACACCGACTTTAAATTCTTTTCCATAACTGATGTCAATCCACGACGACATTGATTTGATATTCGTATAAACTGCAGCTCCGGTAGTAGTATCCCTCGACTCAACCGCATAACCGCCAAGCATAGCAAGGTCATAAAGGTTTTGTCCGTAAACGCCTTCCAACCTTATACTGAAATCTCCATGAGAAAATTTAGCGAAAGCATTGAAAGCTGTACTTTTAACCGATTCGGATACTTTATAATTCTTTTCAGTAACAAGCCGCGGTTTTAGTGTTGTATAATTTATTCCTGCCCCGAATAAAAGAGTTTCATATTTATACTTAAACTGGAAATTCATTATAGGCAGTCCCGAGTTTCTTAAATAAGAAGAATTTGCGACAGTTAATTTGGGGTCTTTTGTATCAGGTCCTGCGCTTGTAAAATCTCTTTGCGATGCTGCAGTTGCAATCAACTCCAGTCCGCCGAACCTTTGCATAATTCTAATTTGCGGATTACGTGAGAACGGTTGAAAAGGAGCCCCGGTATTAAACGAAACAACTTCGGGGAAGGATTCGTGAATGAACATCGGGTGCCAGAATTGTCCTACCAGCAGCGAGGTTGATTCCCAATCCAATCGAACAAAAGCATGACGCAGCCTGAATCCGTTAATGTCTCCTTCGGTATGTCCAAAGAAAGCACCCTCTATTAATCCTGAAGTTTTGGCTCCCAAAACATCCGGGGCGGTAATTTTTCCGGCTATCCTTGTTTGAATGGAGAGAATATTAAATGCTGCTTCTTTATTAATTACATCTCCGTTAATATCTACTTTTTCCTTAGCAGGGTATAAATTAAAATGTCCTTCACGAAGTGACACGGTTTCTCTTGAGTCGTAGAAAACATCGGTTTTAACAAAACCGCTTAATGATATTCCCCAGCTATTACCTGTCTGTGAAATACCGGTAAAGTTGATAATAATAAACAATATAACTGTAGACTTACAGATATTCATTTAGTGCTCCTTATTTTTATATTTTAAAATAATAGATAAAAATGCTCTCCGGTAACATACCGGCTAATCCCTTATACTTATACCAATTAAGAAGAGTATTCTTTTGAATCGTTCAAATCAAGATTCTTTAAGGGTTTGAAGAAACCCGTTATTTTTCTAATTCGCGATACAAAAAACAGTTTTAGATAAGCTGCAAACAGACAGTACAGTACTTTCATCGTACAATTCGAATTTTTGCCCTCGAAATTCTTAATAAAGACATAGTCCACCGACTCTTTTTTCAGAGTTATATGACATTCTTTATTGTTTGAATTTATACTTACAAGTACCATTTGATAAAAAAACACATTTAACTATCCCCATTATCGTATCGGTGGGAAAAAAGTTTAGTCGAATTTCGCGAGTTGTGTTTTGTATCCCATACAATACGGTTTTGTATTATTATAATTGATTCTTTCATTTTGATTCAGTAATATTCTGTTGAAGTACTTTTCACTCTGATAAAATGGGTTATAACTATAAATTTTTAGTTTTTCTTCGATAATATTTATAAAGAAGCATAAAGGAACGAAGGTTATTATGGAAACCGGAAAACTTGAACTAAGGAAATTCCTCTCGCCCGAATATATAGTGGGAGAAGGTGCAATGAATTTGGCGGATCAATATGCTGCTAACTTAGGAGCTAATAAGGTATTGATTGTAACTGATACAGGTATAACAAAAGCCGGCTGGACTGATAAACTAATTAAACAGCTCAAACGCTCGCGGATTGCATACGCAGTTTATGATAACGTTACTCCAAATCCGAAGGACTTTGAAGTGATGAACGGTGCACAATTTTTTGCTAAAGAGAATTGTGATGCAATAATCGCTTTGGGCGGCGGAAGCTCAATTGATTGCGCAAAAGGGATTTCGATTGTCGTAACAAACAAGAAAAACATTCTCGAATTTGAAGGCGTTGATAAAGTGGATTTGCCGGGCGTACCGTTAATCTGCCTCCCTTCAACTGCAGGTTCCGGTGCCGAAGTATCGCAATTCGCAATTATAACCGATGTTAAGAGAAGCGTAAAAGTAGCGGTTATAAGTAAAAAAACTGTTCCAGATATTGCATTGATTGATCCCGGTATTACAAAAACAATGGACCCGGAATTAACAGCAGCAACCGGTATGGATGCTCTCTGCCATGCTTTTGAAGCCTATGTTTCCAATGCTAATTCAGAGATGACCGATTTACACGCTCTTAAATCTATTCCCCTTGTTTGGAAATACTTGCCGCTTGCTTATAAACATCCGCAGAAAAATGAATACAGAAATAAAATGGTTCTTGCCAGCTTATTTGCCGGGGTAGCCTTTTCAAATGCAAGCCTTGGTTTGGTTCATGCAATGGCACACAGCCTTGGCGGACGGTCGGACCTTCCGCATGGTGAATGTAATGCCCTATTATTGGAACACGTTGTAGATTTTAATTATGATTCCGCAAGTGAGAGATATAAAAATATTTGTAACATCCTCGGTTTAAAAACAAATAACGGGAATGCAAGAGGGGTTATCGTAAATGCTATTAAAAAATTTCGCATTAGTGTAGGAATAAATTACTCGCTGGGAACTATCGGGTTGAAAAAGGAAGATATTAAAGCATTGGCAATCAATGCTAAAAAAGACCCGTGTTTACTTACTAATCCTAAACCCGCTACAAGGAAAGATATAATCAATTGTTATGAAAAAGCATTCTGATAAAAAAGAGGATTTACGAAAAAAGATAATGGGGCTGGGGGAAAGTTCTTTCCAGAAGAGCTACTTCCCGCAGCTAAAAGAAAAAATCGATTCGCTTGAGCAAAGCGAAAATAAATTCCGGAATTATATTAATAACTCCCCCATCGGAATTTTCGTTATAGATTTAAATGGGAATTTCAGCCTGGTTAATAAAACCTTACAAAGAAAATTTGCGCTTAAACCGGGCAGAATCAGCAAAAGTAACTTCCTGGATTTACTTGACGAAAAGAATGGCAAAGTGCTTTCAAAAAATCTTCAGAAATTGAAGACAAAGAGTAAAACTACATTTGAGTTAAGTATTACCATTAAAGACAACCCCGCAGCTATGTTCTCAATTGTGATTACAAAAACATCCGGTTCCGAATTGCTCGGTTTTGTTGTTGAACTAACCGGGCTTAGGCTTGCTCAAAGCAAAATGCAGTATTATCATAACAGGCTTAAACTGATAAATGAAATAACAACTACTACAATCGGGAAGCTGCCGCTGGAAGCACTTGCCGAAAAAATGCTGAAAAAACTAATTGATGCATTTGAAGTGAATGCAGGAATAATTCGTGTGTTTAATGAAGAAGGGCTTGTAGTTCTAACAAAACTAAATGTACCGGAAGAAAACATTGTACAGGTATTGTCCCCTTATTTCGGTATTGCCGGAGAAATAATCAAAAGTAAAGTTGCAGCAACTATTTATGATGCTCGCGGTGATGATGTTACAAAGCACATTCAAAATTATCACGAAAAAGCTTTTCAGTTTGTTTCATATGCTGGCGCCCCGCTGCTTGTAAAACATAAAGTAATCGGCATTCTTGGAATTTACACAACCCAAAACCCGCGGCATTTTTCCGATGAAGATTTGGAACATTTACAGATTGCCGCTAATCATGTAGCTGCTGCAATAGAAAATAAAACACTGTTCTCCCAGGTTAATGAACAAAAAGAAACTCTTCTAAAGGAAATTTCGATAAGAAAACAGACAGAAGAATTACTTAGAAAATCGGAACAGGAACAGCGGTTAATATTTAAGACAATCCCCGCAGCCATTTACACATGCGAAGTGCCTTCGGAAATAGACGCAACATGGTTCAGTGAAAGTATAGAAAGAATTACGGGATTTCAGAGTAATTTTTTTATTGAACAACCGAACTTCTGGACTTCCCGCTTACACCCGGAGGATAAAGATAGAATCATTAAAACTGTACGTAAAAATATTAATACAGGAACTGTAGAAACTGAATATAGATGGAAACTTTCCGATGGTTCTTACCGGTGGTTTAAAGATGATTTAATAGTAACAAACAAACTGTCTAACGGAAAATTTTTATGTACAGGTATCATACTTGATATACATGAAAGGAAACTCGGTGAAGAAGCACTCCGTAAAAGCGAAGAAAACTATAGACTGATTATCGAAAATCAAACCGACCTGCTTGTTAAAGTGGATAAAGACGGCAAATTCCTTCTTGCCAATCCTGCATACTGCCAGCTATTTGGGAAAAAGGAAAGTGAGCTGCTCGGGAAAAGTTTTGTTCCATTAATCCACCCGGACGACCGGGAGCCTACCCAAAAAGAAATGGAAAAACTTTATTCACCTCCTTTTACATGTTATGTGGAGCAAAGAGCATTAACTGTAAAGGGATGGAGGTGGCTTGCGTGGAATGATAAAGCAATCTATAATGAGAAACATGAATTGGTGGAAATTATAGGAGCCGGAAGGGATTTTACAGATACCAAACTTGCCTCGGAAGCACTTAAAGCATCTGAAGATAAATTCGCAAAAGCTTTTAAAATTAGTCCCGATGCGATTAACCTAAACAGATTCTCCGACGGAATTTTTATCGAAATAAATGAAGGCTTTTCAAAGCTGACCGGATACACATATAACGAAGTTATTGGAAAATCTTATTCACAGATAAATATTTGGGAGAAGCCGGAAGATAGGCAGAAGTTGATACAAAAACTGTTAACCGAAGGAGAGGTAGTTGACCTTGAATCAAGATTTAAGTTAAAATCTGGTGCAACCGCAATCGGGTTAGTATCTGCCAGAATTATCGATGTAAATGGAGAAAAATGTATTCTTACCATTACAAGGGATATTACAGAAAGGAAAAATGCCGAAATAGAATTGAAAAGAAATGTCGCCCTGCATAAGGCTATTGTAAATAGTATTTCGCACGGGATTTCATTAGTGCATGACAACAAAGTTTTTTTTACAAGTGAAAAACTTTCTGAAATACTTGGCTATTCAAGGGAAGAACTATTAAGTGTTAATCCTTTTGAACTTGCTGTTATCGAAGATAGAGAGCGGGTAATCCAATTCCACGAACAGGAGAAAAATAGCGGTAATTATTCCGGTTCAATTGAATTTTCAATTGTTAAAAAAGACGGTGAAATAAGAATGATCAGAAACCGTTATACCCGGATTTCTCAACCCGGTAATTTTCCTATTTTGATGATTGTTACAACCGACATCACCGAAAGGAAGAATATTGAAAATGCCTTAAAACAAAGCAGGGACAAATATCAGAACTTCATTGAGCAAAGTACGGAGGGCATTTATTACTTAAAGTATGTCCGACCCATTGATATTAATCTTCCGCCTGAAAAGCAAGTTGAGCTGATGTATGAAACCGGCTATATTGAAGAATGTAATGATGCAATGGCTAAAATGTACGGCTACCAATTCAGGAATGAATTTATGGGAATGAAGCTGGCAACAATACACGGCGGAACATCAAATGATGAAAACATTAAATCGCAGATTGGATTTATTAAGTCCGGTTACCGCCAGGATAATATTGAAACGGAGGAAATAAAAGCGGATGGAGAAAGAGTATATTTCTTAAATACAGTTGTGGGTGATATTAAGAATGGGTATCTTTTAGGAAATTGGGGAACCCAGAAAGACATAACCGAATTGAAAACAATGCTCAAAGCACTTGAGCGAAGCGAGCATAAATACAGAAACCTTGTGGAAAGTATTGATGAGGTAATCTTTACAATAAATAATAAAGGCTTGGTTACATATATAAGTCCCTCCATAACCAAGATAATTGGTATTCCGGTTGACGATGTAATAAACACCAATTTCATCGACTATATTTATCCAGACGATAGACCCGAATTACTTTTAAGATTCAAAACCCTTCTAACCGGGAATACAGCTCCGAGTGAGTACCGTTTACTAACAAAAACAAATGAATACAGATGGGTAAGGTCTTTAAGTCATCCCAATATGCATAACGGAGATGTATCGGGAATTACCGGTGTAATAATTGACATACATCAGCAAAAGATTGCTGAATTAGAGCTTGAAGATAAAATAGCAAGGTTACAGGTAATTCAGCAATTATACGAGGTGTACGGTTTATCAACTGACCCGGTAGTATTGTTTGACGGATTCTGGAGAGTTATTCCAGGGATATACCCTGATAAAAGATTTAATATTCTTGTTTATGACAAAGATTCCGATTCACTTGTAAACGAAAGGTTCTACAACACGGGAGATAAAAGCAACCCGGCAAATAAACCTTTGGGCGAAAGTGTTTGCGGTTTATGCTTTAAAGACAGGAAGACAATTCTTATTAACGACTGCAGTTGTACCGATATTATTCCTCAAAAGAATATTGAGTCTCTTAGTCTTAAATCAACCCTTGCTATTCCTATAAAGTCCCAGCTTGAAATATTCGGCGTACTGAGAGTAGATGACCCATTCAACAAAAACAGTTTTTCAGATAACGACGTTGACTTTTTTGAAATTGTTGCCGAGCAGCTTGGAGTAGTACTTCAAAACGCCGAACTGTTCAAAATGCAAAAAAAATCGGAAGACAAACTAAAAACCTCCCTGCTGGAGAAAGAGATTTTGTTGAAAGAAATTCATCACCGGGTTAAGAATAATTTGCAAATTATCTCAAGTCTGCTAAATTTACAGTCGGGGAAACTAAAAGATAAGCAACTTGTCGAGGTATTTAGAGACAGCCAGAATAGGATACGCACAATGGCTTTAATACACGAAAAGTTTTATCAATCCGAAAGCCTTGCAGTTGTTGATATGAAGTCATATACAAAAGGATTAACGGATTATTTGTTTCGTTCTTATAACGTTGATATATCGAGAATAAAACTTGAGCTGAATATCGAAAACGTTTACCTGTCGGGCGATTTTGCAATTTCGTGCGGACTTATAATCAACGAACTTCTTTCGAATTCAATTAAGTATGCTTTTAACAAAGATGACGTGGGGATTATTAAAATTTCGTTAAAAAATTTAGAAGAAAATGTACTGGAGTTAATTTTTGAGGATAACGGCTGCGGTGTGCCCGGCAATATTGATTTAACCAATACAGAAACACTCGGTTTGAAGTTGGTTAATCTTCTTGTCCGGCAGCAAAGCGGAACTCTTAATGTTACTTCTCAAAACGGAACCCGTTTCCATATTGAAATGAAAGGTTGAAACTATGCAAAGCGATAGAGTAAAAGCCAGGATTTTAATTGTTGAAGATGAAAGCATTGTAGCCTTCGATCTTTCCTCGCGTCTTGAAGCAATGGGATTTAAAGTTATCGGAATTGCGAGTAACGGTGTTACCGCTATCGAAATTGCAAAAAAAGAATTGCCCGATATGGTGCTTATGGACATTATGCTCGGCGGCGAAATTGATGGAATTGAGACAACAAAAAAAATCAACGAGAGCAACTTTATCCCCGTTATATATCTAACTGCATACTCCGACCCGGGAACACTTGAAAGAGCAAAACTATCCGAGCCTTTCGGATACATTCTAAAACCATTCGAAGAACAGGAGCTTCGCTCTACTATTGAAATGGCTCTTTACAAATATACTATCGAAAAGAAACTGAAAGAAAGTGAAGAACGATACCGCATTATTGCCGAACAAACGGGACAATTGGTTTATGATTTTAATATAACTACGGGAGAAATTGTTGTGTCCGGTGCAATATTTAATCTTACAGGACATGAGCTGCCAAAAGAGCAGACGCTAAACATCAGCGTTTGGGAAGAGAATATTCATCCGGAAGATAAAGAAAGAGTTTTAGCAGCAAACCAAAAATCCATAGATTCTCTAAAACCACTTAATATCACTTACAGATTAAGAAGAAAAGACGGAACATACGTTTTTGTTGAAGAAAAAGGTGTTGTTATCTCGAAAAACGGCGGAAAAGAATTAAAAATGTTGGGAACGATTAACAACATAACCGAAAAGAAATTGATTGAGGAAGAACGCCGGCTAAACGAAAACCGTATCGAAGCCCTTCTTCATTTACATAATATGAGCGTTGAACCTATTTCACAGTTCACAAGTTACGCCCTTGAGCAGGGAATAAACCTTACAAAAAGTAAAATCGGTTTCCTTGCTTTCGTAAATGAAGAAGAAACTGAAATGGTAATATATGCATTCTCTGAAGGGATTTTTAAGAAATCACAACTGGAAAAACTCCCATGGACTATAAAAATTCAGGGAGGGGTATTGGGAGCAGCTATCAAAGATAGGAAGCCGGTTGTCTTAAACAATTATCAAACAGAAAGTGAAGGGAAAAGAGGTTATCCCGACTGGCACGTAAACATTGACCGCTTTTTGAATATCCCCATTTTTGATGAAGATAAAATCGTTCTTGTTGCAGGTGTCGGAAATAAAGTTACCGATTATAACGAATCTGATATAAAGCAGCTAACGCTATTAATGACTGAAATGTATAATATCATTAAATCTAAAAAAGCCGCTTCCGATTTGAAAGAGAGCGAAAAAAAGTACCGGGAACTTACTGAATGGCTGCCGTTAACAGTTTACGAAACGGATAAAACCGGGAAAATAACATACGCAAACAAAAAAGCTTTTCAACTTTTCGGTTATGCGGAAAACGATTTAATAGAAGGAAAAAACCTTCTTGAATTCATGGCTCCCGAAAGCCAAGAAAAAGTTGTGCAGAATATTAACCGGGTATTTTCCGCTGAACAGGCTGTTGAACCCGAATACACCGCAATTAAAAAAGACGGCACTAAACTTTCAATTCTTGTTAACTCATTACCTATATGGAAAGACGGACACATAATAGGGTCAAGGGGAGCTGTTACAGACCTTTCATATAGAAAGGCAGCAGAAAGAGCATTGGCAATTAGTGAATCAAGGCTTAGACAAATAATAGATTCAGTGCCGCAACTTATATTTGCAAAAGATCAATCGGGCAAATTTATACTCGTAAACAAAGCGTTTAGTGAGTTTGTGAATGTACCTATTGAAAAAATACCGGGGAAATATTCAGATGAGTTGTTTAAAGAACTTGATAATTTCAATGAATTGTTGTCCGAAGATCATGAAGTCTTTACAACAGGTGCTTCACGAATATTTTTCAATGAAATAACAGACATTAACGGGGTAAATCACTTTTTCCAGGTTACAAAAACACCTTTCATTTTCCACGATGACGAAGTCCCTTCACTGCTTGGAGTTGCAACGGATATAACAGAAGGAAAAGTTTATGCCGATACGCTTAGACGGCTAACTAAAGCTATTGAACAAAGCCCGGTATCAATTGTAATTACCGATACAAACGGTAGTATTGAATACGTCAACCCGAAATTCTGTCATACCTTTAATTATTCGGTTAACGAAGTAATAGGAAAAAACCCGCGCATCCTGAAATCTTCACGAACCAGCATTGAAACGTACAGAGAGTTATGGAACACAATCCTTTCCGGTAACGAATGGCGAGGTGAGATGCTTAATAAAAAGAAAGACGGAAGCCTTATATGGGAGTCAATTTCGATTTCACCTATTAAAAACGACGAGAAAAAAATCACTCATTTTGTTGCAGTACGCGAAGATATTACGCTAAAAAAAGAGATGGAAGAAGAGCTTAGAAGAGCCGTTAATAAAGCCGAAGAGTCCAACCGGCTTAAAACTTCGCTTATCGGTAATATGAGCCACGAATTCAGAACACCGCTTGTAGGAATACTTGGATTCACCCAATTCCTCTCGGACACGGTAGCTGATCCCGAACAACTATCAATGCTTGAAAGGATTACAAAGAGCGCAAAGCGCTTAACAAATACCTTAAATGGAGTGTTGCAGTTTGCCCAGCTTGAAGGGAACGAAATTCAAGCTGATATTCAGGAATTAATGCTTGATAAATATGTGAAATATATGTACCGTGCATTTATTCCACTTGCAGAAGAAAAAAACTTAAAACTTGAAGTAAAGGTACTGCATGAAAATATTTCCGTTATGGTAGATGAACGGTTGCTCAACCTTGTAATTAATAACATAGTGGATAATGCAATCAAATTCACAAACAAAGGGGGAATTACAATTATAGTCGAATTGGAAGAACAGTTTGATGAAAAATGGGGACTTGTAAAAATTAAAGATACGGGTATCGGTATTTCGGACTCGGATAAATCACTAATTTTCAAAGAATTCCGCCAGGTTAGCGAAGGCGTTTCAAGGCGATATGAAGGAACCGGTTTGGGATTAAATATTTCCCGGCGAATAATGACCCTAATGGGCGGAAGTCTTACTTTTACAAGTGTTGTAAATGAAGGAAGCGAATTTTCAATTAAAATTCCATGCTCTAATAACCGCCTAACAAATGAAGTGGAATTAGAAGATGAGTTTGATGCTATTAACGAACTAATTGAAAAAAGTAATTTAACAAAAGAAACAATACTCCTTGTTGAAGATAACGAGATCAACAGGGAGGTAATAATTGCTTACCTTACAAATACCTGTAAAGTGGAAGCAGCAAAAAATGCAGAAGAAGCTATTAATCTGGCTCAGAAGAAAATTTATTCGGCTGTATTAATGGACATTAACCTCGGTGGAGGAATGAATGGTCTGGAAGCTGCCGACGAAATCAAAAGAATTCCGGGTTATAAAAATATACCTATTATTGCAGTTACAGGGTATACACTAACTCAGGATAAAAATTCATTTCTGCAAAAAGGTTTTGCTGCTCATTTATCAAAACCATTTGACCAGAATGAGCTGGTAGAGTTAATCAATAAGGTTTTAAAATAAAGTTTGAGCGATAAAAAAAACGAATGGAGCAATACTATGACACAATATTTAAATGAAAAATTTAACTATAACAGTGCAGCCTTTGTATCTATTTATGACGAACTGCCTATCTGGTCGGCTCCGTTCGGGCTGAAGTTGTTGGATAATGTACGCATGAAAAAAGGGATGAGAATTCTTGACGTGGGTCCCGGTACTGGTTTCCCTTTGATAGAACTTGCGCAGCGGCTTGGAAAAGATGGTGAAGCATTCGGAATTGACCCGTGGAGTGCGGCATTAAAACGTATTGATTTGAAGATTAAAAATTTCAGGCTGAAAAATATAATACTCGTTAATGGAGCAATTGAAGACCCTCCGTTTCCTGATAATTATTTCGACCTCATCGTATCGAATAATGGACTTAATAATGTTGATAATATAGATAAAGCTTTGAATGAGTGTTACAGGATGCTTAAACCGGGAGGCAAATTGCAGTTCACTTATAATTTACCGGGAACCATGATTGAATTTTACTCCGTATTCGAACAAGTGCTGAAGAAGGAAAAGATTCGCGAAGGAAGCAACAAACTTAAACAACATATATTTGAAAAAAGGAAACCGCTCGAATTTGTATTCGACCTGTTAATCAAAAACGACTTCAAACTTAGCGAGTTAACAACCGATGAATTCAAATACCGGTTTGTTGACGGAAGCGCTTTTCTTAACCATTACTTCATAAAATTTGCATTTCTTGAGTCATGGAAAAACATTGTGGGTAAAAATGATATGAAAAGAGTTTTTGCCGAAGTTGAAGAACGGCTGAATAAAATAGCAAAGAACTCGGGAGGGTTATCTCTTTCAATTCCTTTTGCTTTTATTGAGTGTGAAAAATAAGATGCAGTAAAAAAATGAACAAACTCGAATTACACCTCGGAGATATTACCAAATTAGATGTGGATGCAATTGTAAACGCAGCAAATACATCTCTATTGGGAGGCGGAGGGGTTGATGGAGCTATTCACCGGGCAGCTGGCAGGCAGCTTCTTGCCGAATGCAGAACTCTTAACGGATGCAGAACCGGCGAAGCTAAAATCACTAAAGGTTATAATCTGCCGGCGAAATTTGTTATCCACACTGTCGGTCCGGTTTGGAACGGCGGAACAAATAAAGAAGAATTACTCCTTGAGAATTGCTATAAAAATTCATTATCGCTTGCAGTTGAACACGGAATAAAAACAATAGCTTTTCCTGCAATCAGTACAGGAGTGTACAGCTTCCCGGTTGAACGGGCATCGCTAATTGCAGTAAATACTGTTAAAGAATTCTTGGAAAACAATCCCTCAATTGAACAGGTTATTTTTTGCTGCTTTGACGAATCAACCTTAAATATTTACAAAAAACTTTTAAATCAAGAATAGACATAACCGCTTTATCGCCATTAATGGCGTCAGTATTGTCGTATAAATATGTATTGAAATTCACGGAAGAATTATATCCTTCATTTTCGATATAGAGTTCTATTTTATTCTTCGTTTTCTTCCAAAAAACAAACACTGCTCGAAACTCATTTCACATTTATCTTCCGGCACGAAGGTTGTTTAATTAAAGAAAAAAAGAGAAATAGAATGTCTGGATTTCAATCAACAATTACGCTTGGAGCGGTAGTAATTTTCGGGTTAATCACCCTGTTTTTTAATACTGCTCTTTTAGAGAACTCAACCTCTGAGCTTGAGAACAAAGTTGTATTAACTGCGTTTGCGCTTGCTGATGACTTGATAGAGGAGATGAAATCAAAAAGTTTTGATGAAACTACCGGTCAATTTCCAACATCGAATCCTGCGAGTTTAACTCCCGCAGGTTCACTTGGACCGGAAGCCGGAGAAGTTTACGGCTCATTCAACGACATTGATGATTACAATGGATTCACAAAAATAGTGAGCGCCCCTCACGCAGAAGACTACGAGGTTACATGCGAAGTAGTTTACGTTCAGGAAAATTATCCTGATATTCAAAGCAGTTCACAGACTTTTTACAAAAAAGCAACCGTATGGGTTAGCAGCCCATTTATGCGAAATCAAATTTATCTATCATTCATTTTTACGTTAAAGTAATGGCAAATTTATTAGACATAATAGCAGCGTTCTTGATCGGCGGAATTTTGTTTTTAATGATCATGAATCTAAATGTATATTCTTCCGAAGCAAAGTTTGCTTCCGATTCCGAACTTCTACTTCAGCGGGATGCACAAACTCTCGCAGAAATTTTAAGCCATGATCTACGGAAAATAGGTTATGGACATACAGGCACTTCTATACTTGTAGCTGATTCGCAAAGAATTAAATTCGTCGCCGATATTGATACGAACAGTGTACTTGATACAGTAACACTTTTTTTAGGCAGCCCTGATGAAGTTACTGGAACTCCAAATCCGAGAGACAGGTACTTGTACAGAATTGTAAATGGAGTACAAAGTTCGGGACCTGTACTCGGACTTGTAAGATTAAGATTTGTTTACAGAGATATTCTAAGTGCTGTAACAACAAATATCCCCGATATAAAATATGTTGAGACGGAAATCTGGGTTGAAACTCCGCACCCTGTAAATGATACTTACCCGTTCACATACTGGGAAATGAAAATTAGACCAAGAAATCTCTAGAAAGGAAAAACCGCCATGATGGGAAAAGGAATTTTAATAATTGTTCTCGGTGTATCTACAATTATTATGGGTATAGTCTTGGACATAAGCAATAACACAATCCAAGGAACTGAAGCCTCTGTAAGTTTTTTTGAAAGAACACAGGCAAGACTAATTGCTAATTCGGCTGTAGAAATTTACCTGGAAAAAATGAGAAGAGATAAAACACTGAACGGACATTTTAAAAACAACACCCTGCTCGGAGGCAGTTATGATATTCATATATTCGGACCCGATACCGCACTTACAATCCGCTCAACATCACGCTTTAGAGGATTTACACACGTAAGTCTTGCTAAAGCAAAAAGAAGTCCGATTGAAATCCCCGGTATAAGTTCCAGTATTCTTGTTTCGTCCGAAGACCTTGCATTAAACCTAAATGGAAACCTTGATATTAATGGAAATGATCATAATATGGATGGAACTCCAGGACCGGAGCCGGCGATTCCTGGAATTGCAGTTAATGATGCAACCGACAGCGCATTCGTTGTTAATGAATTAAAACCGAAAATTTCAAAAAGTATTTTAGGATCAGGCGGTACTCCAAGCGTTTCAACTTCGGGTTCCAGTGTTGATTGGAGAGCTGTAGCTGAAAACTATATCTTTGCAGCAGACGCCACATATCCTACAGGAAACTACTCCACGGGAACAATACTTGGAACTGCGGCTAATCCACAGATTACTTATGTTACGGGAAATGTTTCATTTGCGGGAAATGCTTCGGGATACGGTGTTTTGGTTATTAATGGAAACCTCAGCATGAGCGGTAATTTTACTTTCAGAGGACTAATAATAGCATACGGAGAATCGACAATTGATTGTAAAGTAACTGGTAATGGCGGTATTTTTGGTGCTACAATATTAGTCGGTGAAAGTGTTGACTTACAGGCAACTGGAAATGCTTCATTCTATTACAGCAGTCAGGCATTAAATCTCGCGAAAAATAATTTAAAGTCTTCACGATTTGAAATAACGGACTGGTGGGAGTAAGATTTTTTACATGTAATATTTTCCGGCAGGGGTGTTTCAATTTGGGAATACTTAAAAAAAGGTTTAATTTTGAGACGTAATTAAACCTTTTTTTCTAACAAAGAGCTTAAAAACAGACATTTTCCGATGGTACATTAATTGTATAAAATTGTATAATTTTTAGTAACTGTATAGAATGAATACCGGTCAAACTCTTCTTACATTAGCGGCAATGATGATTCTAACACAAATGGCGGTTAGAATTAATGCCAGCATTCTTCAGACACAAGATGTAATGCAGAATTCCAAATTTGGTGTTACTGCAATTTCGCTTGCAACTTCAATAATTGAAGAAGCGAGCAAATCTGCTTTTGATGAAAATACGATTGACGATATGCTGGTAACACCTAACGGACTTACTCCTCACACATCACTTGGATCTGATGCCGGGGAAACAAACCGGGGTTTGTATGACGACTTTGATGATTGGCATGGATATCAAATAACCGACACTACTTTACTTTCAGCACATTATAGAATTAACTGTGCCATTAATTATATAGATCCATCCAATCCGAATATTAACCTTTCAACAAAATCATTTCATAAAAAACTAACTGTAAGTGTTTCCAGTCCATTAATGCTGGATACTGTTAAAATAACAACGGTTTACAGTTACTGGAAATTTAGGTAGAGAGGAGTTAAAATGGGATATACAACTCTTCTCGACATTCTTGGGGCATCAATAGTAGGTGGAATTTTATTACTTACTTTGTTTAGAATTCAAGACAACACTATCCAGAATTTCTTTTTTTATAATTCCGATTTGATACTTCAAACAAATCTTCTTGATATCATCGAAGTTGTTGAAAGCGACTTGCGCCGAATCGGTTACTGTGCAGTCCCCGAAAACTTCCCGGATCCAACTCAAGCAATTATAGCAGCAGATTCAGTCTCAATACGTTTTTTAAGCGATACCAATTTAAATGGAGTTATGGATACTGTATATTATGTTTGCGGTACAATCGCACAGTTGGCAGCAACTTCAAATCTATACGATAAATTATTATACCGTTATATAAACGGCTCCTCGGCTTCCACATACGGGGTGGGCGCGGTTACACAATTTCAGCTCAAGTATTTTGGCGCTCTCGGTAATGAGCTCACAATTCCCATAACCGACCTCGGGGCAATTGTTACAATGCAAGTATCGATTATGGTTGAAAGCCCGGATGCTTATGATCAAAACTATTCAAATGCTTATTGGCGGCAGGTCCGATTAGCTTCACGCAATTTAACTTCAAGATGAGGATGTATTAATGTTTGGCAAAGGAGCTGTTTTTTTAGTACTTGGTTTTAGCGGAATATTTATGTTTTACGCTATGCAGTTGCTCAACTACAGTACAACATCCCTTGATGTTTATTCAAGATATTACCAAAGCACAATGTCCAACAACTTAGCTTTGACGGGTGCAAATTTTGCTTGTAATGCAATCTATCAAACCCCCGGTTGGTCTGCCGGCTACAACAACATCTCGTTTGCAGGCGGAACAATAAAAGTAACAGTTGACAACCTTGCTAACGAAAGAAAAAAAATCACTTCTGTTTCAAACTTTAACGGGTATAAAGATACAGTAATTGTACTTGTACAACCCAGCAGCTTTTCAAAGTTCGGAAACTTTTATTCAAAATTAACTGCCTACCCGGCAACCGGAGATACATTTGATGGACCATTTCATACAAACGATAATTTAAATGTGTCCGGGAATCCTGTATTTCTTGGAAAAGCAACCTCGAAAAAGGCACTTGTAAAAAAACGAAATCCGAGTAATCCGGTATTCTGCGGTGGTTATGAAACAGGTGTAAATATACCTTTAAATTTGAACACAAATGACTATCGGTCATTAGCAACCGGCGGTGGGAAGCTGTTTGAAAGTTCTGTCTCAAGTAAATCTTTTATTAATGTAGACCTTACGTTTAATAATAACGGAACAGTTACATACAAACAACGCATAGGGAAAAATAAAACTACCTGGGATTCCTGGTCTGCA
>DAIRET010000234.1:0-3782 GCA_036795455.1 Ignavibacteriaceae bacterium | reverse complement strand
CATTGAATACATTGAAACAGAAAAAATACGTTCCGAAATAGAAGAAATGTTGAAAAGAAAAGAAGCTCTTTTAAGTTTTGCAGGTAAAATGGCAAAATTCGGAGCATGGAGCGTTGATCTTAAGACAAATAAAGTAATTTGGTCTGATGAAATCGCGGATATTCATGAGGTCCCTCGCGATTTTTCACCCGATATTGAAAAAGGAATTAGTTTTTATACACCTGAATCCAAAATGAGAATAGCGGAGGTGTTTCAATTATGTTCAACAAAAGGTATCTCTTATGATGAAGAATTAGAGATAATAACTGCAAGCGGAAATAGACGCTGGGTTAGAACTCTCGGTAAAGCTGTATCAAATGAAAATGGAGAAATAATACGCGTTGAAGGAGCTTTCCAGGACATCTCTTCACGTAAAAAGGATGAACTCAACCTTATAAAAGAGAAAGAATGGTCAAATAGAATTATTAATTTGGCACCCTACATAATTATAGGGCTGGGGAAAGATTCGAATATAATGCTCTTCAATAATTTTGCTGAAAATTTAACCGGTTATTCAAAAGATGAAGTATTCGGAAAAAGCTGGATTGAATTCTTCATTCCGGCAGAAATAAAACAGAAAGTACATCAAGTATGGAATGAAATTGTATCCGACAAACAATTTGTGAATACATTCGAAAATGAAATTGTTACTAAGTCGGGAGAAAAACGGTTAATTAAATGGAGTAACTCTCTATTAACAGAAAATGATGAATTCAAGATGGTACTTTCTATGGGGGAAGATATTACCGAACAGCGCTATGCCGAAGAATCATTACGAAAGAGTGAGGAATTTAACAGGATTGTGATGGATAATCTTCCGATAGGTATCGCTGTAAATACAGTGAAACCTGATGTTCAATTCCAGTTTGTTAATGACAACTTTGTGAAGTTTTATAGAACTACTAAAGAAGCATTAACAAACCCGGATGGTTTTTGGGAGGCAGCTTATCCCGACCCTGTACAACGTGAAGCTATTAAGAAAAAAATTCTTGATGACTGTGCAACCGGTAACCCGGATAGAATGCACTGGGACGACATACCGATTATTAGACAAAATGAAGAAACTACTTATATCAGTGCTCAAAACTTTCCTATAGCTGAAAAGGATTTAATGATTTCTTTGGTATGGGATGTTACTGAAAGAAAACTAAACGAAAAGAAACTATTTGAAAGCGAAGAACGGTTAAACAAGTTAGTTGAAAATACGAACGCTGTTTTATACAAGTTGTCATATAGCAACATGAAATATGAATACCTGCATCCCGCAATTGAAAAACTAACAGGATATACCCCTGAAGAAATTGTAAGCATGGGCTTCGATAGAATTGTCGAGAAAATCGAAAGAGTTGGGGGTATTGAGATCGAGAGTGAAGAATTAATTGAGAACCGGGAGAAATTGGAATCGGAATACCATGCAGATTATTTAATTAAAAGAAAAGATGGTACACTTTGCTGGTTGTCAGATTTCTCATATCCTTCTTACAACGAAAAGGGAGACCTGGTTGGTTCTACAGGAATACTTACGGATATAACCTATCGTAAAGAAGCTGAGCAGGCAATTAATACAGAAAAGATAAAGTTCGAACAACTCTTTGAGAATTCTCCCGTTGCAATAGCATTACTTGATGAAAAGAACAGAGTTGTTACAATTAATAGTTCATTCAGTAAATTGTTTGGCTATTCATTAAAAGAAATTGAAGACACCGATATTGATGAATTCATCACTTCAGAAGACTACAAAGAAGAAGCCGTAAGTATATCAGGGGTTACGCATATAGGTAAATCAGTTTCTCAGGAAGGTTATCGAAAAAGAAAAGATGGTGTAAATATTTTCGTTAAAGTAGCCGGTGTACCTGTAATTACAAATGACAAAACAGTTAACATTTATGCAATGTATGTTGATCTAACGGAAAGAAAGAAAGTTGAAGAAGAGATTCAAAAAGCTAAAGAAAAAGCTGAAGAATTAAGCCGGGTTAAATCGTATTTCTTCGCTAATATGAGTCATGAACTTAGAACACCTCTTATCGGTATTCTCGGTTTTTCCGAAATTATGCAGGATTACGTTAAAGAGAATAATGAGCTGTTGCAAATGGCTCGTACAATCCATTCAAGCGGATACAGACTGCTTGAAACGTTGAACAACATTCTTAGAATTTCCAAAATTGAATCTGAAAAAGTTGATTACAGACTTCAAGAAACAAACATAATTCCGATAATAGATGAATGCCTTAATCTTTACTCGCAAATTGCCAAAGCATCTAATATAGACCTTAAAAAGCAATACAAAACTATTGCGTTAATGTGCAATGTCGACAAAGGTTTATTCCGTGAAGTAATGAACAACCTAATCAGTAATTCAATTAAGTTTTCACCCGATGCTTCGATTTTCGTGAACGCAAAAGAAAAAGGTGGTAAGGCAATTATTGAAGTTAAAGATACAGGAATAGGTATTCCGGATGAGAAAAAAGAACTAATCTGGGAAGCATTCCGGCAAGTTAGTGAAGGACTGAATCGCGGTTTTGAAGGGACGGGACTGGGATTAACGATTTCTAAAAAATATATAGAGTTGATGAAAGGTAAAATATATTTTGAAAGTGAGGAAGGGAAAGGGACTACTTTTACAATAGAACTTCCGATATCAGTAAAGAACTAATTGTTTTCAAACATTTGATGAAAAAGTATTTAATACTATATTTATATCGGTTTTTTGATCTTCAACTTAATACTTTTTATTGTATTAATTAACTGTGAGTGTACAATGAATGACATAACATGTATTCAAAAAAATACTAATACCCCGCCAGAGAACGGGAACAACAGTATTAGCTCATTTGTCAAATTTCTACTGGTAGTAGTTTCCGTATCCCTTTCCCCTAACCGGTTTTCTTTGGGCCAGTCCGATAGCATTGACATTTACGAACTTGATTTTCATCAACTTTCTAAAGTGAAAATAATTTCCGCAGCTAAAGTGGAGCAAAATATAATTGAAGTTCCGGCAACAATCCTCATAATTACAAAGGAAGAGATAAAAGAAAACGGCTATTTTACTCTCGAAGAAGCTCTCTCTTCTCTACCCGGCTTTCAATTCAGAAATATTCAGGGAATGAATAGTTACATTTTTCAAAGAGGAATACCGAATCAAAACAATCTTACATTAATATTAATTGATGGGGTTCAAGTAAATGAACTAAACTCAGGTGGATTTTATGCCGGCGGTCAATACAACCTTTCTAATGTAGAAAGAATTGAAGTCGTATACGGACCGGCATCCGTAGTATATGGAACAAATGCCATTAGCGGTATAATCAATATAATTACAAAAAGCGCAATGGACGGAAGAAAGAATGTTCAATTTTCAGTTGGTAATTTCAATACACTTCACAGCAACTTTTCATACTCGTTTGTAAATGAAGATAGAGCATTCGCCGTAGCATTGTCCGGCATGTATAAACAATCCGATAAATTGAACCTAAAGGATGCAGAAGGAGATTATAACTGGTCAAACGACCTTGATAATTATGAAAACGATTATGCGCTTGATTTGAAAATTGAATCGGGGAATTTTGTTTTCGGTACTAACTTTATGCAGAAAAAAACGACAACCTCAACTATGTGGAAAACCACCGGCACCATTTATAAGGACAACGGTACATTGTGGAACATAAGATTCATTAACTCATATTTAAAATAGAGACTATAAAATAATTTGTGTAAATGAGCAAAAGTATCAGAGAACATTTTTT
>DAIRET010000042.1:13986-18468 GCA_036795455.1 Ignavibacteriaceae bacterium | reverse complement strand
CAGCGGCATCATCAACCGGGGTTCAAACGCTCCGTTAATAAAAACCGGCTCGTGAGCAGCTTTTGATATACCGAGAATAGCTACTTCGGGTGAATTAACAATCGGTGTAAAGTATGTTCCGCCGATACCACCGAGATTTGAAATAGAGAAGCAGCCTCCCTACATATCCTCAAGTCCGAGTTTCCTGTCGCGTGCTTTTTTAGATATTTCAGCAAGTTCAACCGAAAGCTGTGTAATGTTTTTCTTATCAACATCGCGGATAACCGGTACTAGTAATCCCCTGTCTGTATCAACTGCAACACCGATGTTTACGTATTTTTTATAGATAAGTTCATTCTTCTCCATATCAACGCTTGCATTGAACTGCGGAAAAACTTTAAGAGCAGAACCGATTACTTTAAGCAATATTGATGTTACAGTTAATTTACCGCCTGCTTCTTCAACCTTTTTGCCGAATTGCTTTCTCATTTTCTCAAGTTCGCTAATGTCTGCTTTGTCGAACTGTGTAACATGCGGTATTGTTGCCCAGGCATAACTTAAATGCCCTGCAGTTTTGGCGCGTACATTAGACATCGGCTGCCGTTCTATTTCTCCGAATTTTGAAAAATCGGGAAGTATAGCTTTGGGTTGAATAGATGTCTGCGGTGTTACTGCAATTCTTCCTTCGTGTAGTTTTTTAGAAAAAGCTTTAACATCATCCATTGTAATTCTGCCGCCGGGACCACTGCCGGGGACTTGATTAATATCTACTCCGATTTCTCTTGCAATTCTTCTTATAGAAGGAGCAGCAGGAGCTGCCTTTAAAAGCATTGCAGGTTGAGACGCAACCACAGGAGTTTGTTTCGGCTCCACTATTTGTTGGGGTTGTATTTCCTGTACAGACTTCGATTCTGCTTTGGCTTCCGGTTCTACCGGTTTAACTTCTTTCTTTTCAACTTTGGAAGAAGACTCTATCTTTAAAATGGTCTCACCGACGTTGACTTTATCTCCCTCTTTGATTAACACATCAACAACTTTTCCGCTGATATTAATCGGTATTTCTATAGTAGCTTTGTCTGTTTCTATTTCAAGGATAATGTCGTCGCTGCTTACGGTTTCTCCTGCTTTAACAAGAACTTTAAGAATATCTGCCGAGACAATATTTTCTCCAAGGTCGGGCATTACAAAACTAATTACTTGTTGTGTCGCTACGGATTCAACTACTACTTCTTCTTTCACTGAAGAAACATGGGGCGTAGTTTTTAGTTCTTCGGTTTTTACCGGTTCTTCCATTTTCTGATCGGTTTTATCTTCTAAGCGGAGGATAACATCTCCCACCTTTGCTTTATCGCCGTCTTTAATCAAAATTTCTGTAACGATACCGGAAACAGTAGAAGGCACTTCAATTGTTGCTTTGTCTGTTTCGATTTCAAGCACCGGCTGATCGATTTCTACTGAATCACCTTTATTAACAAGTACCTTTAAAACATCGGCGGTTGTAATATTTTCGCCCAATTCGGGCAGTTTAAATTCTTTCATAACAAATACCTTCTTTATGAAATAAATGGATTAAGTTTACCGGGATCAATCTCAAGTTCTTCGATTGCTTTTTGAACTGTTTTCATTTTGATCTTCTTCTCTTTTGCAAGTCCGTAGAGGGTTGCAAGTGTAATATAGCGTGCATCAACTTCGAAGAAATCCCGTAATTCTTTTCTTCCTTCACTTCTTCCGAAGCCGTCTGTTCCGAGTGATATAACATTTTTAGGTAGCCATTTGGAGATTGAATCTGGAAGCGCTTTCACATAATCAGAAGAAGCAACAATAACACCGTCATTATCGATTAATGTTGATACATAGGGGACTTTTTCTTTTTCCGAAGGATTGAGCAAATTATACCGCTCGACTTCAAGAGCCTCGCGTCTTAATTCTTTGTAGCTTGTTACGCTCCATATGTCGGATGCAACGTTATATTTTTCTTCAAGAATTTCGGCAGCTTTGATTACTTCGTTCATTATTGTACCGCTGCCCAGCAAATTTGCTTTCAGTTTAGCATTTTTCTTTTCTGAAGATTTGAACCGGTACATCCCTTTAAGAATTCCTTCTTTTGCTCCTTCCGGGATATGCGGCATCGGGTAGTTTTCATTCATTACCGTTATATAATAGAAAATATTTTCCTGCTCTTCATACATTCTTCTTATTCCGTCGCGAATAATAACTGCAAGTTCATAAGCGAATGCGGGATCGTACGTAACAAGGTTGGGAACCGGGTAAGCAAGTAAATGACTATGCCCGTCCTGATGCTGAAGTCCTTCACCGTTAAGAGTAGTTCTTCCGGCAGTTCCTCCTACCATAAAACCTTTTACTTTCATATCGCCAGCAGCCCAAACAAGGTCGCCTATTCTTTGTAATCCGAACATCGAATAATAAACAAAGAACGGGATCATATTGATTCCGTGTGTTGCGTAAGCTGTTCCCGCCGAAATAAATGAGGACATTGAACCTGCTTCTGTAATTCCTTCTTCAAGAATTTGTCCGTTACGAGCTTCTTTGTAGTATAAAAGACTCTCTTTATCAACCGGTTCATATAGTTGTCCGGCATGGGAATAAATTCCGATTTGTCTGAACATTGCTTCCATTCCGAAAGTGCGAGCTTCGTCGGGAACGATGGGAACAATAAGTTTTCCGATTTCTTTATCTCTTAAAAGTTTTGCAAGTATTCTTACGAATACCATAGTAGTAGAAACTTCACGTCCTTCTGTACCTTGATAAAACTCCTCAAATATTTCTTCCGGCGGAGTTTTTATAGGACGAACATCAACGCGTCTTTCGGGTACAAAACCGCCAAGTTTTTCACGTCTTTCACGCAGGTACTTCATTTCCGGGCTATCATCGGCAGGCTTGTAAAAAGGTGCTTTCGCAACCTCATCATCCGAGATTGGAATTCCAAAACGTGTTCTAAACTCCCGTAGTTCATCTTCGTTAAGCTTTTTCTGTTGATGTGTTATATTCTTCCCTTCGCCGCTTTCACCGAGTCCGTAACCTTTAATTGTCTTTGCAAGAATGACGGTTGGCTGCCCTTTATGTTCAACTGCGGATTTGAATGCAGCAAACACTTTTTCGGGGTCGTGTCCGCCTCTTTTCATTTTACGAATTTGTTCGTCGGTAAGATGACTAACCATTTCAAGAAGTTCGTTATCTTTTCCAAAGAAGTGCTGGCGGATATAGTTTCCTGATTCAACCGAATACTTTTGATATTCACCGTCAACAACTGTTCCCATTCTGTTAACAAGTTTGCCGTGTTCATCTTTATCAAGGAGTGGGTCCCAATCGCTGCCCCAAACAACTTTAATTACGTTCCATCCGGCACCGCGGAAAGCAGCTTCAAGTTCCTGGATTATCTTTCCGTTACCGCGTACCGGACCATCAAGCCGCTGTAAATTACAATTAATAACAAATACTAAGTTATCAAGTTTTTCTCTTGAAGCAAGAGTAATAGCGCCGAGAGTTTCAGGTTCATCTGTTTCCCCATCACCAAGGAAAGCCCACACTTTTTGATTTGAAGTATCTTTCAATCCCCGGTCTTCAAGGTACCTGTTGAATCTTGCTTGATAAATTGCCATTATTGGTCCAAGCCCCATTGATACCGTTGGAAACTCCCAAAAGTTCGGCATTAGCCAGGGATGGGGATAAGATGACAATCCTCCTTTGGGATTTAGTTCTCTTCTAAAATTTTCAAGCTGTTCAACGGACAATCTACCTTCAAGGAATGCGCGTGCATAAATACCGGGAGAAGCATGTCCCTGGAAAAAAATCTGATCGCCGTCGTGTGTTTCTCCTTTGCCTCTGAAGAAATGGTTAAAACCGATTTCATAAATTGTAGCAGCAGAAGCATAGGTTGATATATGCCCCCCGACACCGCTTCCGAGTTTATTTGCCCGAACAACCATAGCCATTGCATTCCAGCGGATTATGCTTTTAATTCTTCTTTCAATTTCTCTATCACCAGGGAATGGTGGTTGTTTTTCTCTTGGTATTGTGTTGATATACGGTGTGTTGGCTGTGAAAGGTAATTCTACCCCCGCCTTATGAGCTCTTACTTGCAGGTTCCTTAAAATTTCAATTACACGCTTCGGACCTCCGTGTTGTAATACATAATCTAATGAGTAAAGCCACTCCTCATTTTCCAACTGCTCTATTTTTTCATTGTTAATATTCTCTTCAGACATTATTCATCCTTTTCTTTGAATTTATACCACTATAACAACTTTTGAAGGTTATTTTGTTCATTAATCCCCGATTTAATTTTCTCTTAACCATGTGAAGATTTTTTATTAGCCGGTGTAACATAAATATTTTCGGGTAGAAAAACAATGAGAGGAATATTGTTCGATTGATTTATTGTCATATTGTTATGAGTTGCATCAAGTTTCAACAAAAAAGAACAATATGAGAATAGAACAATTTATCAATTCAACACAAAGCCTTAAGTAATTTTTAAAATTC
>DAIRET010000042.1:0-13886 GCA_036795455.1 Ignavibacteriaceae bacterium | reverse complement strand
TTTTAAAATTCATTTAACCATCATCTTGATATTTGCTTCCCCCTTACTAATTTTACATATACCATTTGATTTTAGTGAATAAGAAAGATTGAACAATGGCTATTCCAACAACAAGAACAAAAGAAAAAGCTGAAATAAAAATCCATGAAGCGAAATGCAACGGCTGCGGTTTGTGCGTTTCAGTTTGTAAAGATTTCAGTTTACAGATAATCGATAAAAAAGTTGCTTTAACGGACACCTCGGTTTTCGGGTGTATCGGGTGCGGACACTGTATGGCAATCTGTCCGAACGATGCAATCGAAATCTTCGGAAGGGAAATCTCACATGCTGATCTCTTCGAACTTCCTATAAAAGAAAACTCCGCTAACTATGAACAGGTGTTTTCGCTTTATCAAAGAAGAAGAAGTATAAGGGAGTTCAAAGATAAACCGGTTGAGCAGGAATTAATTGATAAAATTATTGAAGCCGCCGGAACATCACCAATGGGCTTGCCCCCGTCGGATGTCAATCTTTTAGTACTTGATAACAAGCAGAAAGTGAATGCTTTTTCAAAAGAGTTCTGCGAATATCTCGATGGAATGAAATGGTTTGTCTCTGATTGGTTTTTATCTGTAATGCGTCCCTTCTGGGGAAAACCCGCAGATGAAATGTTTAGAGGATTTGTAAAACCGATGTTCAAAGCATTTATTGAGGGGATGAAAAGCGGGAATAATCATGTTTTGTATGAAGCCCCTCTTGCAATCTATTTTTACGGTTCTCCCTACACAGATCCAGCCGACCCGATAATAGCAGCTACATACGCAATGATAGCCGCAGAGTCACTCGGACTTGGAACTTGCATGATCGGAAGTATTCATCCGCTAATCCAAAACGGAGGCAAAGCCAAACTATTTAGAGAACAACACGGGATTAAATATAAAAGCCGGGAAGGATTATTTGTTATATTCGGATATCCGGCAGTTAAATATATAAAGGGAATCCGGCGTACATTCGCTTCGATAACTAAATTGAATTAACCTGTATTTTAATTCTTTCAGCTGATCTTCAACTTCTTCATTTTGCTTTGAAGAGTTGTCGGTTTGATATTTAAAAGTTCTGCCGCGCCGTCTTTACCGTAAATTTTCCCGCCGGTTTTATCGATAGCTTTCTTTATAATTTTTTTTACTTCGGCATCAAATGAACCAACTTCACCTTCAGCATAGCCGGAAGGTTTTGTTGTCTCTCTCTCTTCGAATAAAATATGGTTCGGTTGAATGAACCCATTACGGCTAAGTATTACGGCTCGTTCAAGTGTGTTCTGAAGCTCCCTTACATTGCCATGCCAATAGTTGTTTCTTAAGGCTAGCAGTGCCTCATCACTTAGTGATAACTCTTTTCCTCCGAATTTTGAAGTGAGTTTTTTGAGAAAGTAATCGGACAACAGAACGATATCTTCTTTCCGGTTTCTTAACGGCGGCAGAGAAATGGGGAAGACATTCAACCTGTAAAACAAATCTTCTCTGAATTTTCCTTCTTTCACTTTCTCTTCAAGATTGAAGTTTGTTGCGCAGATTATTCTTACATCAGCTCTTATTGTTTTTTCTCCGCCTACACGTTCAAAAGTTCCCTCCTGCAATGCACGTAAAAGTTTAGGTTGAATTTCCATAGGCAAATCAGCAATTTCATCCAAAAAAAGAGTACCTCCATTGGCAAGTTCAAATCGTCCTCTCCGCACATTTACCGCACCGGTAAAAGCTCCCTTTTCATGCCCAAACAATTCACTTTCAGCAAGGTTGATATTAAGAGCAGAACAGTTAAGCGCAATAAAAGGTTTGTCCGATTTGTTTGAAAGTGCATGAATAGCTTTTGCAACCTGCTCTTTTCCCGTACCGGTTTCTCCGAGGATCATTACATGCGATTCAGTCGGAGCAACAAGTTTAATCTTTTCTAACACCTTGAGCCAGGCTGGCGAGCGCCCGATTAATCCGTCTATAATAGAGCCGATATCCGCAACTAGAGCATTTCTTTCGTAAACCAAGGTTTCTTTTTCATTTTTTAATTTGTCCGCAGCAATTGATTGAGCAAGAGCGAGCGAAATAATTTTCGAAAGAGCTCTTGCAATGTTTACTCTTTGCGGTGTGAATATGTCGCATTGACGGTGGTCAAGAGTCATTAATCCAAGTACAATTCCATTAACTTTTAATGGTGCAAGCATACAAGAGTGTCCGGCAGGCATTTCAAGGACTTCTTCGTAAGTATCAAGATGGTTTTTGTGTACATCCTCATCAACAAGTTTTACCTGTCCATCTTGCAGTACCTCTTCAAGATCGGGGCGGCTGCTTAAAGGAATTTCATATCTATTCAGATTTTCATTTGTCAAAACTCCCTTTGTGTGTCGCACCTTCAATTTATTGTTCTCTTCCTTACTTAAAATTACTGCAAGTTCATACGGGATTACTTCCTGGATTGCCTCAAGAACAATATCCATTGTTGCTTCGGGATTCAAAAAAGTTGTCTGCGTTGTAAAATTTATATTGTTTTCCATCTCTTTATAACGATATATAGTTGTTTACGATATACGGGTGCAAATATACCGATATTTCGGTAACCGTAAAAATAAAAAACTCTTAATCCTCATAACTCTTTTTATTTCAATGAATTAATAAAACGCAATCCTCTGGCATTCAAGTTGTATAATAAAGAGAAAATTTAATAATCATAATCAAAAGGAGTCAAAATAAAATGAAAAACGAAAAAATTATGGAAGTAAATCAAAAAGTAGCAGATTTGTTAAAACCGGTTTTAGCTGATCAGTATGTGTTTTACACAAAGCTAAGAAATTATCATTGGAACATTACAGGAAACATGTTCTACAAACTTCACGAAAAGTTTGAAGAATTTTACGATGAAATTGCTGACGACATAGATGAAGTTGCCGAAAGAATTAGAACTCTCGGTGTTTATTCACCCGGTTCTATGAGCGAGTTTCTGAAACTTGCCGAACTTAAAGAAGAGAAGGAAGGAAACTATCCCGATCAAAAACAGATGGCGTTAAACGTAATTGCAGATTTCGTTTTATTGACAGGCAAACTGAAAAATGTTGCAGTTAAAGTACAATCAGAATTCGGTGATGAAGTTACTGCCGGATTATTATATGAATTTGTATCTAAATATGAAAAAACTGTTTGGATGTTAAAATCAACTTTCAACAATTAAAAATTAATAAATCAAAAAAAGACAAGGAGTCAAAATGAATTCAAATGAAGTAAAAAGCGGTATTCCGCTGATCGGCGAAAAAATGCCGTCGTTAGATGTTCAAACTACACACGGAATGAAAAATATTCCCGGTGATTACAAAGGGAAATGGATTGTGTTATTCAGCCACCCGGCAGACTTTACACCTGTTTGTACAACTGAATTTGTCGCATTCGCAAATAGGAACGAAGAATTTAAAAAACTTAATGCCGAACTTGTCGGTCTTTCAATAGACCAGGTTTTCTCCCACATTAAATGGGTAGAATGGATTAAAGATAATATCGGTGTTGAAATTCCGTTCCCTATTATTGCTGATGATATGGGCTCAGTTGCCGCAGCGTTCGGAATGGTTCATCCCGGTAAAGGAACAAATACAGTCCGTGCAGTCTTTTTGATTGACCCGAACGGGGTTATCCGCTTGATGATCTACTATCCTCAGGAAATCGGAAGACAGATTGATGAAGTATTACGCGCTTTGAAGGCTATGCAAATCAGCGATGCAAACAAAGTTGCAATGCCGGAAAACTGGCCTAACAACGAATTACTGAAAGATAAAGTAATTATTCCACCGCCTAAAGACGTTAAAGAAGCGGAAAAAAGAAAAGGGAGTAAAGAGGGCTACGATTGGTGGTTCACTTACAAATCCTTATAAAATAAATTCAACAACAACAAAGCCGCTCTTGCAGCGGCTTTCTTATTTTAAACAAACCTTACCATGCATTTCAGTCTATTCTTCATGAAGAATAACCCAACCTTGCATTTTCTCCGATTTATTATTTATTTTCGACTGTGATTAAATTGATAATTTTTGAACAAGTGAAATCTTTATTCAACCCGAAGACTGCCGGGTTTTATAAATCCTCACCTTATTAGCATATTAAATCGAAAGTAAATATAATGCTTGAAATAAAATCGATTAAACAAACGAACTCAATCATATTTGAATTAAAAGGAAGAATTGATGGACTCTCTACACCTGAGCTTGAAAAGAGTTTTGAAGCAAGACTTCTTGAAGGTGCCCGCAAGTTTATAATTGATTTCACTTCCGTCTCTTATATAAGTAGTATGGGGTTGCGAGTATTTTTATCAGTACAGAAAAAACTTAAAAAAATCGGTGGGGAAATAGTTCTCGCATCTATGCCGGATAACATTAAAGGTGTTTTTGATACAAGCGGATTTAGTTCAATCTTTTCGATATTTCTATCGGTTGATGAAGCAATAAAAATTCTTCCTGCGAACGGAATAAAACAAAAAATCGAAACGTTCGACTTCATTGGGAAAGAAGTAAAGTTCATTAGACCGGGCGGGAAGAAAGGGAATTTAAATCCAATCGGTTCAACTGCTAAATTGCAATGTGCAGAATATGATTTCCCAGATGTAATAACAGTGAATGCAACTGCACTGAAACACGGAACCGGGATTGCCGCACCCGGAGATAGTTTTTCCGAGTATAGTAATTTATTCGGTGAATCTGCTTTTATATCAGGTTCTTTTTTTAATCTACCGGCTTCATCTAAACCGGTAGTGGATTTTATTTTGAAGAATGAAGCTACAGAAGAAACAAAACTAAATTTTCTTTATGGGTTTCAGTTCGATGGTGATTACAATTATATAATTGGATTTGACGAACAAGAGCAATTTTATAATCTGAATGATTTAATTGAATTGGCTCATGCAGTCAGCGGTTTTAACCTTTGCGGAATAGTTGTAATTGCTGAAAGTGCGGGCATAATGGGAATGAATTTGAAGAAATCACCCGTTAAATCGAATCAAACAACTCAAACAACTCAAAGCTCTATCTTTAGCAGAGAAAATTTTGCGGATTGGGTTGATCTGCCTTTTGAACATACTCACTTTAATCATCTTAATATCTCCGTGGGAGTATCATCAAGAGAAAAACCGGGAAACGATAATACGATGAATTTATTTTTCGGAGAAGAACTGCCTTTTCATTTTCATTCGGTTCTGTTTGAAAAAGGTTTTTTAAATAAAGACCTTTTCTCTTTTGAAATGGAATTATACAGAATAATGCACGAATTTAATCCGCTGATTGTACAGCATTTACTTGGTGAATCGCAATTCAAAAGCGGGCTGCTCGGCATTATTGAACTGGAGGCAAACTAATGGAACTCTGGATTGGTGCGTTAAACCTTGGCTTCCTTTATGCTTTTCTTGCAATTGGTACTTATATAACTTACAAAGTGTACAACTTCCCCGATATTACTGTTGACGGAAGTTTTACAACCGGTGCTGCAGTTGCTTCTGTTTTAATTATCGGGGGAATGAATCCATTCATTGCAGTTGTTTTCTCATTTGCTGCCGGGGCTTGTGCAGGATTTGTAACCGGTTTTATTCATACCAAATTTAAAATAAACGGATTGCTTGCCGGCATTCTTGTTATGACAGGTTTATATTCGATTAACCTAAGAATAATGGGGAAGTCGAATATACCGTTGCTTAATAGCCCCGGTTTTGTTACCATTTTTGAAGAATACAACCCGGGGATTAATCATGAATTATGGATTCTGATTTTAGTTTCATTAATGATGATTGTTGTCTGGTTGCTGTTGTCACGATTCTTCCAAACAGACCTTGGAATTACAATGCGTGCTACGGGGGATAACCCGGTTATGGTTTCTGCCAGCGGTATTAATACGGATAAAATGAAAATATTCGGGATTGCTATGGCAAACGGCTTCGTTGGTTTAAGCGGCGGTTTCGTTGCGCAATACCAGGGCTTCTCCGATATAGGAATGGGCGTTGGAGCTGTAGTTACAAGTCTTGCAGCGGTGATAATCGGTGAAGCTATTATCCGGCACCGGTCAGTATTCTTGAAAATAGTTAGCGTAATAATAGGCTCTTTGATATTCAGATTAATGGTCGCCCTTGCTCTGCTTGTAGGACTTGACCCGAACGATCTAAAACTTATTACTGCGATCTTCGTTCTTCTTACACTAATTGCATCCGGGGCATTCAGCAGTGAAAAGAAAAAAATAAACTTCCCGTTAAAATTTTCTTTAAGTAAAAATCACCGGCGTTTGTTTGCCTCCTTAGCCGCTGCAGTAGTTCTGGTAGTTTTATTTTTCCTTGTTTACAAATACACATTCCAAACAAGCGTGCAGAAAAAATTAACGATAGGAATAGTAATCGCCAACGACAGCGATATACTAATTAAAACACGCGATGGATTCTTATCCGAAATAGAACGAATCGGGTATAAAATTGGTGATGATATTACAATAATCGAAAAGAACGCTAACGGTGATATCCCGACAGTAAGTACAATAGTTGATAATTTTATTAATCAGGGGGTAGATGTATTTTTACCAATATCAACTGCAAGTACACAAGCGGTTATGAACAAAGTAAAAGAGAAACCTGTAATATTCGCTACCGTTGCCGATCCTTTTGTAATCGGTGTGGGGAAGAACAATTATGATCATCCGCCGAATGTAACAGGTATTTACGGTACTATGCCGATAAAAGAGTTGCTGGATGTTATAACCTCAATCTATAACCGGAAACTGAAACTTGGTGCAATTTGGAATCCCTCTTTCCCGAATTCGGTTCACAACATTAAAGTATTGCAGGATGTAATAGCAGCAAGCGGAACCGCTGTTCTTGAAGGTGCAACAATTACAAACTCAAGCGAAGTATACCAGGCTGCACAATCATTAATCTCAAGAAATATAGATGTGTTTTTTCTTATACCGGATATTACTGTTTATGCTGCTTTCGAATCTATTGTAAAAGCATCCAGAGCAAATAAAGTACCGATATTTACCGGTGATGTTGAACGATTGCAGGACGGCGCGATTGCTGTTTACGGTTATGAGTATTTTGTAAGCGGAATGCAAGCTGCTCATCTGGTTGACAGAGTGATAAAAGGAGAAAATATTGCCTCCATTCCTTTTGAGAATTATAAAGTAGTTACGGTTGGACTAAACTATGATATTATTTCCGAATTCGGGATTTCAATACCCGAAGAAGTAAAAGCGATGTCGAATTCAAAAGTTGAGAACGGGAAGTTTTATAAAAACGAAATTGACCCGTCTGTTTTCGCAGCCCCATCTATAAAAAGAAAAGCTGCATTGTTCCAGTTTACTGATAATGCACTACTGAATGAAACTGCCGAAGGAGTCCGCTCTTATATCGAAAAGAATAACTTCGGTACGAAGTATAACTTGACAATCGATAACAAAAATGCACAGGGGGATTTTGCAACTGCTCAATCGATTGCAAGTGAAATAGTAGCGAAGAAATATGATTACGTGGTTACAGTATCAACAGTTGCAATGCAGGCAGTTGCAAACGGTAATAAAAAAATTCCTCACATATTTGCTGCAGTAACAGACCCGCTTCAATCGGGTGTGGCAAAAACATTTTCCGATCACCAACCTAACCTTACTGGACTTGCAACGCCTCAACCGGTAGAATCTACTCTGAAGTTAATGAGAGAGATTTTTCCCGATGCAAAGAAAATCGGAATGCTTTGGAACCCGGCAGAAGCAAACTCGGAAATCTGTACGAAAAAAGCCCGCGAAGCTGCTAAAACCTACGGATTCATATTAAAAGAAAGAATAGTAACAAATACTAATGAAATTGAAGAAGCATTAAAGTCGGTTATTGCTGATGGAATAGATATCTTCTTCACATCTGGCGATGTTACTGTTTCTATGGCAGTTCCTTCAATAGCAGTTACACTTTTGAAAAAAAGAATTCCATTTATTACAAACACTCCGGCGGATATTAAAGATAATGTTTTTATCTGTTTGGGTGCAGATTATTTTGAAGTAGGTGAAGAAGCAGCAAAAATTCTTGAGCGTGTAATTAAGGGAGAAAAAACAGAGCAGATACCGATTCAGTTGTTCGTTCCTGAAAACCTTTCTATCAATTTAAAAATTGCTAAGGAGTTGGATATTGATATTTCCGAAAAAATCGTTTCCCGTGCATCCAGGGTTGTGAGGTAATTATGATAGTTCTTGAAAATATAAATAAAACTTTCAATCCCGATACAATTAATGAAGTAAAAGCTCTGCGCGGAATTAATCTGAAAATTAAAGCGGAAGAATTTGTTACTGTGATAGGAACTAACGGTTCGGGCAAATCAACCTTGCTGAATATAATAGCAGGCTCCATTTTACCCGACAGCGGAAGAATTCAAATAAGCGGCGTTGATGTTACCCGAAAAAGAGATTATCAAAGAGCAAAATTCATTTCACGGGTTTTTCAAAATCCTTTTAGTGGTACGGCACCGGGAATGACAATCGCTGAAAACCTTTTAATGGCATACCAAAGGGGGAAGTACCGCTACCCAAAAACAAACTTGAATAAAAACATCCTCGATTTTTTTAGGGAACAAGTTAAATCCCTCGAAATGCAGCTTGAGGATAGACTTGATAACGTTATCGGAACTTTGTCGGGTGGACAAAGACAGGCTCTGACTTTGTTAATGGCAGTAATAAACAAACCGGAAGTGTTAATGCTTGATGAACATACAGCCGCCCTTGATCCTAAGGCGGCTTCACAAATAATAAAACTTTCTAAAAAATTTGTTAATGCAGAGAAACTTACAACAGTAATGATTACGCACAGTATGCAGCAGGCTCTTGAAATGGGAACAAGAACAATAATGATGTACAAAGGGAAAATAATAGACGATATACCTCTCAGTGAAAAAGAAAAAATGACCGTTGAAGATTTATTGAACAAGTTCAATGAATTGAGGAAGAAAGAACAACTTACGGATGAACTTTACGAAAAATTTAGGAAAGAATACTATTGAAAAACATAACACTTACAGACTATTTACAACATCAAACTCTCTATAAACCGGAATGAAAAAAGAATCATCTATAAAAGAATACCGAGTAAGATTGAATCGGGTATTCAATTTTATTAACGACAATCTTGCAAGAAAAATACAGCTTGAGGAAATTGCTTCAGTGTCATGCTTTTCACCGTTCCACTTTCACAGAATATTTACAGCATTTACAGGTGAAAGTCCGGCTGACTTCATTAACCGCCTGCGTGTAGAAAAAGCTGCAAACCTTTTACTTTTTAACCCGACTTTATCAATTTCCGAGGTCTCTTTTACCTGCGGTTTCCCTACCCCGGCGTCATTAGCACGTGCATTTAAAAAGCATTTCGGCATTAATGCAAGTAAATGGAGAGAGAACCCAATAAACAAAAAAAGCAAGATAAGACAAGCGGAAAGCAAGAAACGGAAAGAGTCTCCTTTAATGAACGAATATATTAGCGGTGTCGAAAAAATTTCATTCATTAAAATAAAGGAGTACAAAATGAAAACGGAAATTAAAGAAATGCCTTCCTTCAATGTTGCTTACGCATCTGTAATGGGAGATTATAACACAACGGCAGGCAAAGCGTGGGAGAAAGTATGCCGCTGGGCAGGTCCCCGTGGATTGTTAAACGAATCAACTAAGTATATCGGTATCTCGTTTGATAATCCGGAAATTACAGCACCTGAAAAATGCAGGTACTACGCTTGCGTTACTGTGCCGGAAAAAACCAAAGTGGATGGAGAAATTAGTCTGCTTACTATTCAGCCCGGCAAACATATGGTGGCAAGATTCCAGGGAAAAGGGAAAGACATTTTAGCTGCATACAATACACTGTGCGGTAAAATACTCCCTGAACAAGGTTACCAGCCGGATGATAATCCTGCCTATGAAATCTATAACAAAGAACCTGACGCTGAAAGTAATTTTGATATGGACATTTGCATACCGGTAAAACCGATGTGATAAAGTAAGTCTTTAATACATCATTAACCCGCAATAATAGGGATTGTTGTGCTTCTCGGAAATTGTTATAAGAGGCAGATTGATATAAATAAAAATCCCCGGTTTGATACTTATTAGTCGAATAAATCGGGATTAAAGCCAAATAACTTTTGATAAATTTTTGTTAGAAAACAGATTCTGAAATTGCGGGTTAATTATATGTAGAGATTCGAAAATAATTATTGATAACATACTAAAATCTGAATGTGTCGGTAGCGATAAAGCTATATAATTTTATTAGTGAACATTGGTGAAATTAGTGGCGAAAAGAGGCTGCCACTAATGCCACGAATTAACACTAATTCTTATCCGATAAAAAAATAACTCTTTCACTTTTCAAAACTGGTTACGAAGTTAATAAACACCACGGCAAAAATTATCAAACCGGATTTTTGTGCTACGATTTTACATCCTTTTTAACGAAATTGCATTTAAGAATAATTAAGAATTGTTGCATTAAAACCGCAAAACAAAGAGTGTTTTATTGAGTACAACGCTTCTGAAGAATACTATCCAAATTATAGAAAGAATTAGATATTGAGAATCAAAAAAAAATTTATTGTTTTCGCTCTCGGTGTTTTGTTTTGTCTTACTACCACCGTGGATATTATGGCACAAAAGTATGTTGGGATATTCTATTCCTGTTGGGCTAATGAATGTTTAAATACAACGTACGGGAATGATGTATACATAATGGGTGAAACTCCTTATAGTCCTTATCCCCAATGGAACTGGTGGGGAAAACCGCTTTATGCCGCGACTACCGGGGACAGCACAATAAAAAATAATTATAAAATGTATTTCAATACTCCCGAAAACCCGAACAGAAACTTAATTGATTGGCACGCCGAACTTCTTGGCTCTGCCGGGGTAGATTACATAACTTTGGATTTAACCAACGGGACACAAACAAATATTGTTAACGGAGCCAAAGCGATATGTAAACGTTACCAGGAACGGTATAATGAAGGACTACCTTCGCCACAAATTGTTTTCTGGGTACAGGACAGTCTTTGTCTTAAAAAAGTGGAAACAGAAATATTTAATGTCTATATAAGCGAAATATTTTTTGAATATCTCGGTAAAAAACTTGTTAATGTTGCTGGCGGAAATGTACAACCGGCAATCCCTACGAATGGTATTTTCGGAAGATATACATGCCGGCGTATGTGGGGACTAAATAATAGCGGCAGTTTTTGGCAATTCAAAGTAAATTCTTCAGTTCCACCGCCGCCGTTTTATTATAATGGTGAACCTGAACAAATGTGCGCTCCTGTTGCAACACAAGCAACGTACATGACAACAACCGGTGTAGGTCCTGCACAAGGCGCTGTAGGTAGGCAGAATGGCGCATACTTTATTAAATATATGAATGCAGCTATTGCGGCAGATGTAAAGTTCGTTTTCATTCACTCATGGAATGAATGGACAGCACAGAATTATGGCACTGAAACAACTCCCAAATTTGTTGATTTGTGGAAACAGGAGTATAGTGCCGATATTGAACCGATGTATGGCGGACACGGCTGGTTTTACTACAATTTGATGCGTGATAAAATCAAAGAGTTTAAGAACATTAGCGGCAGTAAAGAAAATGGTCAATCATCATTGCCGGATAAATTTAATGTTGAACAGAACTATCCAAATCCGTTTAACCCGGTAACTACAATTAAATATTCCGTGCCTTTTAATATGAAAGGTCATGAATCAAAAATAAAACTTGTTGTTATGGATATGCTTGGCAGAGAAGTAACAACCCTTGAAAACGGAATAAAAGAACCAGGTGAATATGAAGTCAAGTGGGATGCAAGCGGACTTTCATCCGGGGTTTATTATTACCGGTTACAATCGGGTAATATTGTTGAAACCCGGAAGATGATTCTTTTGCGATAATTACATACACAGAAATTCAAGAATAAAGGAAATACTTGAGTGTTTACAAAAAATTCGGGATAGGTCTTACGATCATTGATAGTTTTGTTAAATCCTGCTAACGCTGATTATCCTTGGTAGATGGCGGTTAAATGATGATTTTGATTTATTGGTAAGAAAAAAGAATAAATAGTAAAGTGATATTAACCCTGCTCCAAGTAAAAACGAATACAGTTCTTTATACTCAGCTTGAAAAACAGAAAACCCTATAAAAATTCCTGCAAGTAATAAAACGAGGGGGATGCCGTATAGTAATGTAGTTAATAAAAGTACATCCCCTCCTCCGACAGAAAAGCTAACTTTATCCCCCGGCTGACAATTGAAAGAGTCGTTTACTTTGATTGTTTTAAGTTCCGATTGGGAAGGTTTGCAGAACAACCTCGCATGACACTCTTCGCAATTTTTTGTTTCAAGCAGAGCTACTTCGGCAGTGCCTTCACCGGCTTGAACAACTATTCCTTCTTCAATTATTTCTTCGTGCATTAGTTCTTAGAAAGATCAAGTTTTTTTATTGCACCGGTAGTGCATTTTTCAAACGGGATTTTTTCCGGGTCAAGTTTGTCGTAGTTAATTACACCAAGATAATCAACCATTTCAACTCCACCGTCCGATTTACGGGAGCATATTCCGCAGCCCAGGCATGCAACTGTACAAACCGATTTTGCAGTTTTAGGGTCATCGTGATTTTTACAGAAAACAAATACTTCCCTGTCTGCCGGATGCATTTCAATTATATCCCGCGGGCAGGCTTTAACGCACATACCGCATCCAGTACAAAGGTCTTCAATTACTTCCGGGAGACCGTTCTCATTCATTACCATTGCCCCGAAAGGACATGCTTCAACACAATCACCACCGCCGAGACAGCCGTAGAAACAAAGTTTGTTTCCGCCTGAAACAAGAGCCATAGCAGAACAAGATAAAGGTCCATAGTAGTCAGTCATTTTGCGGACTGCTTCACTGTTGCCTCCATGACAAAGAATTCTCGGCAGCATTTTTACAGCTGCACCCGCTTCAATTCCTAATATCTCTGCAATCTGAACAGCAACGTCCTCGCCTCCGACCGGGCAACCGGTAACAGATGCTTTACCTTCGACCAGCCTAACAGCGAAATCATAACACCCTGCACAGCCGCATCCGCCGCAATTTGCACCGGGGAGCACTTCGTTTACTTTTCCTATTAAAGGATTTTCTTCAACTCTTAATTTTTTATCTGCAACCGCTAATGCACCGGCGAATATCAATCCTAACCCGCCCATTGTTGCAAGTGCAATAATCATTGTAAAATCCACAACTACCTCAATATATATTTATTAAAATCTTTTGATAAATGTTTGTTTCCATTAAAATCTATAATCAACACTTCAATATTGTTACGGCTCTCTGCAAGTGCCAGTCCTGCTTCAACACCCATTACGAATATTCCGGTTGCAAGTGCGTCGGCAGTTGTGCAGTCATCGGCAATTACAGTAACACTTTGACAGCCTGAAGCGGGCTTCCCGTCAAAGGGACTGATAATATGATGATAGCGTACTCCTTCTGTAATGAAATAATTTTCATAATCGCCCGAAGTAGCGACTGCTTTATCTTTTAACTGCAATCTTTCAATGAACCGTAATTCATCCCGTGGATGTTGAATACCGACAATCCAATCGTTTCCGTTTTGCCGAATCTCTCCGCCGGCATTGATAAGAAAATTATCTATTCCCTTACTCTTGAGAATCTCAAATGCTCTGTCAACCGCATATCCTTTGGCAACAGCACCGAAATTAATTTCCACCCCATTTTTTGCAATAATGTTATCTTGATCAAACAGTTCAATGTTTTTCCAGCCACTTCTGTTGAGGGCTTCAAGAAGCGAATCTTTTCCCGGTACTTTAGGAGATTGTGTATTGAATCCCCATGCTTTGATTA
>DAIRET010000233.1:0-3829 GCA_036795455.1 Ignavibacteriaceae bacterium | reverse complement strand
TGTTGATAATGCTTTTTGGTATTCAGGCGACCCTGTTACAAATAATGGCTGGATAAATAATTACCCGTATGACCAGCGAATATTAGGAAATATCGGTCCGTTTAACCTTGACTATAATAAACCTGTTGAGGTGATTGTTGCTTATGTGGTTGGAAAAGGAGATTCTCATTTGAATTCCATAACGGTTGCAAAATCACATAGTGTTGCTGCTGCTGAATTATACAACAGCAACTTTAATAAAAACGCATCTCCGGGAGCAGATAGAGTTTCTTTGATTACTACCAACGAATTAGGAAACAACTATCCCAATCCATTTAATCCTTTAACAAAAATCTCCTATAAAATTGAGAATACTGGACATGTAACGATTAAAATATACGACGTACTCGGGAAGGAAGTTGCACTACTTGTAAATCAGCAAAAAGAGCCCGGTATATATTCGGTTGAGTTTAACGGCTCGCATCTTGCCAGTGGAATTTATTTCTACGAACTTCGTGTAAACCAATTCCGGCAGATTAAAAAGATGTTACTTGTCAGGTAAATAATAGAAATTAAAGAATGGAGATTAAAATGAAAACTAAAATGAAAGAAATCTGTTTTATTCTGTTGGCTTTTGTATCACTTGTTTTCTTTTCAACATGCAGCAAGGAGGAAGACCCGGTAACTTCGGGGAGTGATAAAAACACGTGGGTAGCTTTTCTCAATCTGACAAGTAACGATGTAATTGAAGATACTGTTATTTTGCAAGTAAGTTTCCAGAATTATACAGCAGTAACAGAAGTTGAATATTACATTGACGGCATACTTGTAAATACAGCAAATTCATCAAATTCTTTTCAGTATAGATGGATTCTGCAAAACCCGGTAGTCGGACAAAAATACAAACTACTTGCAAAAGCAAAAGATAAAGAAAATAACTTAGTTAGTACGGATACGGTTGCCGTTCATTATAAATGGATTGAATTAGTAACTGATACAGATGCCGGCTGGGTACCGAATATCAAAAGGGTTCTTTATAAGAAGGTGGAACAACAGCTTCACTTTAAATTGGAATCTTACGGACAATGGGCAGACCCGTTCAGCATTACCGAAGGTGTATCATTCGGAGTCTTTTTAGATACGGATAAAAACCCAAATACTGGATTAACTCCTAACATGAACTATGCATATAACATTAATGACATTGGAGCGGATTTCCTTCTGATTACCGGGTTTGAAGCAAATGCAATTTACAAATGGAGCAGTACGGATTCTACCTGGAAAATGCATGGAGATTTGTCCGGCTATTCTGCATTAAATAATTCCGGGACACTTGAATTTGCAATAGATTTGAATAGTTTAGAGGGTACTTGGGATTTTGATTTAGTAACATTACTAATTTCTGCAAATCAGGTTAGCGGTGCCAGGTGGGACTGGGCACCGAATTCACACCATTGTTCAATTTTATTAGCTGAATTAATCCCGGTTGAACTTCAAACCAAACCGGGGCAAAACAGTAATGTGAGCGAAAAGAGATTGTTTATTCTTAAGTGAAACAAGAATTGATTACAAAATAGTTAGGAGAAAAATGAAACTACGTTATTTGGTAATAGTTATTCTGCTATTACTTAATGGCTGCTCTTCTTACAGGCAGCTTTCACCAAATGAGTATTTGAACAATGACTATGAGCGGGACGGAATAATCTTAATTATGAAGGATAGTACCGTTCATGTAGGGAGTAATATTTCAATCGGTTTTGATACTACTTCCTTTATTGAAAAGAAATCCGGAAACGAAGTAAAAGTATTAACAAAAGATATTGTAACGTACAAAACAGTTGATAGATGGGGAGGAGCATTAAAAGGAGGGATTGTCGGATTTGTAACTCCCATTCTTGTCTGGGCGGGTATCTCTGCATCTTCTTCCAGTGGTCATGGCGGTATGGATGAAAAAACTGCTGTTATCCTTTCTGTTAGTTGCCTGACTGCTACAAGCATTGGGACTGTAGTTGGTATGCTTGTAGGACAGGAGTACATTTATGAATTGAACCGTGATTCAACAACGATAGCGAAATTGAATTTAGAGTTTTCTGTACCGGGAATAGGTCTACCTAATTCCTATTCCCGGAGCATATGAAGTGGATAAACCGAAGAGTATCTTCCCGTTTTTCTGGATTACTGTCCACAAACCGGGGGAGAAATTTCCTATTTTAATTATTCCCGGATAGACATTGACATTGCAGAAGTAATCTGTTAGCCCGCTGAAAAAAACTGAAGTCATTAAAGAATTATTTCTATCGTAAAAGAAGCCGAAGTTCCAAACCATATTCAAGCTGTTCTGCCGTCCGATTTCATTGACAAGAATCAACTCTTTTGCACGCAGTCCGGCACCGAATGAAAGAGATTCTTCATTATTCAGTTTGTAAGTTACACCTGTTAACCCGTTCATTCCGAAGTAATAGAAGAAACCGAGTTTTTCAGAAAGAGGGGAGAACCATTTTACTGAAAAGTATTGCCCGTTATTATGCAGATCAAATCCGGGATAGGTAAATGATGGTTGAAGCGACCAGTCTGCAAGGTTTAATTCTCTACTGAAGAACTCATTTACCGGATCAAAACTGAATAAAATAATTCCCCCGATGTTAAAGAAATAAATATCTGCAATAGGATCTACATTAATCCCGACATGATCTTTGTTCTCGACAATTTCATTCAATAGGTGATACCCCATCACTGTAAATAGAGAAGAAACGTATGGATAGGGAATTTTGTGGTACTCGTAATACTCTTTTATTGCCGTAAAAGTCATCCCGCCGCCGATTAAATGGAGCTGGTAATTAGGCCACCATTGTGCTTTCTTTTTTGTAAGTTGAAAAGGGAAAAGCTCATTCGAAATGAAATCCCACCAGCCGAATTTATTTATCGCCGTGAAAGGATCGGCAAGGTTATCGAATACATTTTTTGCAGACTTAGCATAAGGCATTTTGAATATATTGCGTGAGTGTCCTTCAAGCTGAATTATATCATAACTTCCGTTTAGATAAAGATTCAGCGGGTTGTAAAGAGCTTCGCTGCCGTAATCCTTTCCTGAATAGAAATATCCATTTTGAGGCGAAATCTGTCCCGCTATTATACAAAGTAACAATAATAATTTTTGCATAACGCAAAGTTATACGGGTTCAAACAGATGACAAAATTTTAATCAAAAAAAATGGATAAAAATATGACTGGAGAAAAAAGTATTTAAGGATGTGTTCATTCATTAGAGATTACTATATTTAAACGTCTAAATATAGTTTTATAGGAAAAAAAATGCGGATAGCAAAAGTAAAGACTACCGGTACAGATAAAGAAATTTTAATACCGATTACCTCATTGGATAAACCGGAAATTCCTGCTGAAATTTTGGAGAAATGGCAGAAGATAGTTGATCTTGCTGCTAAAATAATCGGGGTTCCTTCAGGTTTGTTGACACGGTTAAGTGAGGATAAACTTGAGGTTTTCCTATCAAGTAATACCGATTCCAATATATTTGAACCGCAGCTTAAACTTGATTTAGGACTTGGTTGGTATTGTGAAAATGTAGTGGGGAAAAGAGACGGAATGGTGGTACCGGACGCCAGGAAAAGCAATGAATGGAAAGAAGGGAACCCGAGCGAACCGTTTGATATGATATCATATATGGGTATGCCGATAATGTGGCCTGACGGCGAAGTATTCGGTACTTTCTGTATGCTTGATCGTAAAGAGAACACTTATTCCGATTTGTTTAAGGAATTGATGATTTCTTTACGAGAAGTAATTTAAAATGACTTAAACCAAATTCTCTTGTATCAAAAAGCACAAAGCG
>DAIRET010000232.1:0-3841 GCA_036795455.1 Ignavibacteriaceae bacterium | reverse complement strand
TGGTTCTGGAAGTTCTTGAACTCGTTTACAAGTTTCGGGAAAGCACCTGTATTTTTCGATAGTTTATATATTAACGACGACATAGCAGCATTAAATAGCTTTTACAACAACAACGGTTTCTTTAAACCGGGTTTTGGTTATGGTTATGAAATTGATACAGCGAAATATGAAGCGGTCCTAACATATTTTATTGAAGAAAATTCACCTTCCTATTACGGACTAACAACAATACACGGAATAAAATCAATTTACCAGCCTCTAAAAGATGAAGTGATTGGAGCATTGAGTTTTGATAGTTCAGCCTGGTATTCCGAATCTTTTGTAAGGGATAAAATAAATTCTGCAATATTAATGCTCGAGAACAATGGTTACATGCTTGCCAGATTTGACAGCACTGTCATTTTTGTAGATACTATTTCGAATAGAACAGAACTTGATATCTATATCTCATCAGGGAGAAGATACCAGATAGGGGATATTATAGTTGAGAAAAGCGGTGAGGGGAGCAGCCTTGTTGAATCCCAATTACTGAAAGATATTGTAGGTATTAGTCAGTTCGATTATTACAGTCTTGAAAGAACGAGACAAAGCCAGGTCCGTTTGTACCGTACAGGTCTTTTCTCAACTGTTACCATAGTCCCGGTTGTAAGCGATACTACAGGCAGTTTCGTTCCTCTGAAAATTTCGGGTAACATAGGATTGCTGAACGAAATTTCACCCGAAATAATAATGAATAACCAGCAGAATACATTTACTCTCGGTTTGAAAACAGGTTACGATCGGAAAAACTTTCTCGGGTATGCAAGAAAACTATCTGTAAGTGGTTCTTTCGGTATAAGAGATTTTTTTAAGACAGATTTTCCAAATATAATCAGGAAGTTTTCAGTTGACGATACAACACTGCTTGGGTATTTCGATGGAAGAATAAAAATCGAACAACCGTACATTTTTAACCGTCCTATATTCGGAACGCTTGAAACGTATATTACAATTAATAAAGACAACTACTCCAACAGCAGGAACTATGGAGGTAAATTAAGTTTTGAATTTGAAATGCCGAGGCATACATTCATTTCTTATTTAACGGCATACTATAATCTTGAAGGTGTTGACGAAACTTATTTTCTGAGTAAATTTTTTGCGAATCAGTTTGACATAGAAATTGGCGACCTAATTTATAAGAGTACACTATCGATTATCGGTGTAGATGCAAGGTCGTCCAAAACTGATGATCTTTTGTTTCCCACAAAAGGATACAACCTATCGATATTATTTGAAGAAGCTAATTCGATTCCGTTTTTTATATCGAAAATATCCGGTTCTGAACAAGAAGACCCTTCGTTCTACAAGGCATTGTTGACCTCGGCGTTCTATTATGCAATTAATCAGAATAATAATTCGATTGTTGCACAAAAGCTAAAAGTCGGTTATATACAAACTTATAAAGGCACGGCATTTGAAATACCGTCAACAAGAAAGTTTTTCTCGGGAGGAAGTAACTCGGTTAGAGGCTGGAGAGCAAGACAGTTAAGCCCGAGTACTATTATCCCGCTTGATGTGAATTCAAATGAAATAGGGAGCATCATTCTTGGCGGTGGAACGTTTATGATTGAAGGCTCGACAGAATGGAGATTCAAAGACCCAAGTGATTTAGGATTTGCACTCTTTGTCGATTACGGCAATTCTTTTGAAGGTTATGATTCATTCCGGTTTGACCAGATTGCCGTTGCCGCAGGATTGGGAGCAAGGTATTATACTGCTTTTGCACCATTCAGAGTTGATTTCGGTTTCAAAGTTTATGACCCTGAAGATAGACGAAGTTTCTTCAAAAAGAGTTTTTTTAGTGCGATGGAATTCCACTTCGGAATCGGGGAAGCATTCTAAGGAGGTTTTACTAGTATGAAATTCTTAACGGTATTATATCTTGTTTTTATCGGGTTTAATTCATTATTGTTTACTCAAACAGAAAATACTGTTGAGAATGAAAAAAGCGGTGATTCAACAAAGATTTGGATATCGATTAATCCTTTAACTACAAGGATGAATTTTGAAAGAAACTCTAATACTCTATTTGAAATTGATCCGGTATTGTTTCAAACAGTTATGCATGATGATTCCGTTTCCGCCTGGTTAAAAACAAAAATGCTTTTAAACTATCCCGTATTTGATAATAATAAAGATTTTTTTACTGCATCGGAGATGACACTCCCACTATATAACAAACTGATGGAAGATAATAAAATGAGTCTGTTTTATACTATTCTTGGTTCAATACAAACTGCGGCTGTTGGCGTGCTTGCATATCAACATATAAAAAAATACGGGTTTCTAAAAAAGAAGGATGATTAGAAGAATTTAGAATTATAAATTCCTTTCTAATCCTCTACAAACACTTCCAAAAATCTTCCATGCTATTGATTACCTCTACTCCGTATCGAACAAGTCTTTCTTTACATTGATGACCGTTTGCAATCAATACACATTCCGCACCGATTTCGGATGCTACTTCAAAGTCGTGGACTGTATCGCCAATCATCAAAACCGAACCTTTACCATTCCCGATTTTCTTCATCAACTCTTTACCTATTTCGACTTTGCTTGTTGCGTAAATATTATCCAACCCGGCTAAATAATTAAAATAGTGAGCTACCCCGTACTGCTCTACGATTGCGTTTAATGATTCTTCTGAGTAAGCAGAAAGAATAGATTGTTCGATGTTGCATTCTTTTATTTTCTCAAGAACATTTAAAGTAAAAGGGAAGAGAGAGGAATCGCTCTTTCTTAATTCATACTGCTTCATCCATTGTTTCCCTAATTCTTCGAACGAGTTGTTTGATAAATCCAACCCGGCTTTTTCGTAATAGTCTTTCACTGGAAAAGTAAAGATTTCCCTGTATCTCTCCAATGTTATAGCAGGTATAGAGTGTTCTATTAACAACTCATTTATCAATGAATGGCACAAATCAACATCGTTGAATAGTGTTCCGTTCCAATCCCAAAGAATATGTTTGTACCCTTTAATGTTCATTAAATCCTCTAATACTTAAATGCAAAATTAGAAGCAAAAGAAATAAAATAAAAGCCTGCTGCAAAATACATTGCACCTGTAAATTCGATTTCAACGGAGATTATAGCCGCCGGTACAGTTGCAATTACAGACAACCACCCGTTCATGCTGTATTTACTCACGGTTGGATTTATAATCATCCAGTGGAAAACCGAGTGCAATTAAAAATGCAAATAACAGGGCAGTTATTTGCATTTTATTTTACCCAACGGCATAATTGCAAATGGTATTTCTTCGGCAGGGAGGTTTAATACTTTCTGAATTTCTTCATCCCGGAAAGCACCAACTATTACTGTGCCTATGTTTAAAGGTACCGACTGCAAATAAATATTTTGTACTGCGTGTCCAACTTCAATATGTGTATAACGTATTCCTCTTTCATCGTATTTTTTTGATATTCTTTCATAAATACCGGTGATTATGATGAATGCCTTTCCGCTTGAAAGACAGGATTGACTTAACGCCGCTTCTGAAATTTTAGCTCTAATATCTTCTGCGGATATTTTGTTCAATCCGTGTTTAAACGGATCATATTTATAAAAACCTTCGGGAATTCCCTTTACTTCACCTACTGCAAGGTAAAGATTGAGTGCATACAATGCCCCGGCAGACGGAGCAGTTCTTAATAATCCTTCACCGGTTATGCCCTGTGCCGCCCATAATAGCTGGGAAATTTCTTCAATGCCCAGATGTTCGGTTTTGTACTCCCTGTAGGACCGCCGGTTAAATAAAGCCTTTTCGACTGAAGTGTTGCCATCCGTTTTTGGTGGCGGT
>DAIRET010000041.1:0-18769 GCA_036795455.1 Ignavibacteriaceae bacterium | reverse complement strand
CACCCCTGATTACCGTACCGAGACAGATAATTGCGTCATACTTCTTGGATGCGGCGGCTATGTCCGCTGCTAATGGTATCTCGAAAGACCCGGGTACCTTTATGATCGTAATATCTTTTTCATTACAGCCGTGTCTATTCAAGCAATCAAGTGATCCTTCCAATAACTTGGAAGTTATAAAATCATTAAACCTGCTTTCAATAACTGCGAATTTACTGCCGGATGCCGAAAGATTTCCTTGAACTGTATTCATTATTACCTACCTTAAAATTAAAAACTAGTCTATTTAAAAATGTGAATGCAACTTGATTAAAGTATTATTAAAAGTATAAAGCAAACATATCTGTTTTTGCAGAAATTTCAAACCGCTACGCTATTCTTGTTCTTTTTTGAAAGCTGGTTCCTCATATTTTCAATTGCCGATTTGGTTATAGTATATTTGCCAAAATTATTATCGTCATTTTTCTTTCCTCCATGGTAGTCTGACCCGCCTGACGGTAATAGAAAATATGCATTGCAGAGCCACTTGTAGTATTTAGTCTGTTGATCGTTGTGAGACGGATGAATAACTTCAAAACCGTCTGCACCAGCATACATCAAGTCTTTAATCAAATTTTCAGATAGGTTCCCCGGGTGTGCTATTATTGCTATTCCCCCTGCATCCCGGATAATTTTAAAAGCGCTTCCCGGTGAAATGTGTACTTTTTTTTCGTACGCAGGCGCATGATTACCGAGATACTTGTTAAAAGCATCATAATAAGACGACACTTGCTCATTTTTCAAAAGAGCTTCAGCTATATGAGGACGGCAGATAGAAGAATTCCCCGAACACTTTAATACATCTTCAATTGTTATTTTAAGACCGAGGTTGTTAAGTTTCCGGATAATTCGCTCGGCTCTGTGAAATCTTTCATCCCTTGAAAACTTGAGGTATCGGTTCAATTCATCGTCATTTATGTCGATAAAGTAACCGAGAATATGAACTTCTGCATCTGCTATATCGGAACTGATTTCAACCCCGGGAATAACTTCGATTCCGAATCTTTGAGCATATTCTGTTGCTTCCGGTACAGCACTAACAGAATCGTGATCTGTAATGCTAATTATACTTAGATTATGGCGTAAAGCTTTGTTGACAATTTGAACTGGAGAGAAAAAACCATCCGAACAGTTTGTATGTATATGAAGATCAGCTTTTCCGCTCATTGTATCGTTATTTAAACATTTCTTTGAATTTTTCATAATTAAGTATTCTCAGCTTTGAGCCGTCAATCTCAATCAATCCTTTCTTTGCAAATTGATGAATAGTTCTTGAAATAGTTTCTCTTGAAGTCCCCGCCATGTTTGCAAGGTCCTGCTGATATGGTAGCTTTTCAATTTCAACGACACCTTGTTTAATTCTACCTATATCATCGGCGAGTTGTAAAATAACAGTCGCCACTTTTCCTTCGGCGTCTTTAAGAGAGAGCGATTTGATTTTCATATCTGCAGCCCTTAGCCTCTTCGTCAATTCCTGCATAAGAGCTATTGATACTTCAGGATGATTATAAAGAAGGTCAAGCAAATCACTTCTTTGAATCATAAAAATTTCTACATCTTCAATTGCAGTTACATTTGCAGAACGGCTTAAACCGTCAAGGATAGCCATTTCGCCGAAGAAGTCGGAGTCGGATAAAATTGAAAGTATCACCTCTCTTCCGTCATCACTTACTCTTGATACCTTAACTTTACCAGTAATAATAACAAACAGAGCGGAGCCGGAATCATTTTCCAATAAAATAACAGAATCTTTTTCAAAACTCTTTCTTTTACCGAGCAGCGCTATCTGTTTTAAAGCATCTTCTGCAAGGTCGGCAAAAATGGGGACAATTTTCAAAAAATCGTTATCTTCTTTCATTCTATCCTCAACTAATTATTTTTCTTTGCGTGTTAATATAATATGTAAGTGTGATTAAAATCAACTGGTTAAGAATTGTTTTTAGAGTCGAACAGTAAACAATCTGCGTTAATCCGTTCATTTAAAGTTGAAAACCACCAATACCTATAAAAACCTTTTAAACTTTATGATTTTTACTTAATTTACATTCGCAAATTGTAATAATTGTGTTAAAACCAATTTTAATGAATTGAATAGTAATCGGGCGTGTAAAATGATTGATAACAACAAAAATTTTCCGGCAAGAAAAAAACTCAAATCCACCCTATTTAATGAAAAAAACAGTAGAATAATCTTCCCTTTTTTCTGCGTCCTTGTTTTATTGTTAGTGAATTCATGTTCCGATAATAAATCAGGATTGCTGCTCAGCGGGATAAAAGAAAAAGCTGAACAATATGAAAATCAAGCTAAAATGAATATAATTCGCTCTGCCGCTCACGTCTATGCTGCCGAATACGGACGCGCACCTCAAACTTTGGATGAACTTGTTGAGAAGGGGTATCTTGATAAGTCTGCAATAGTTGATAAAAACGGGAAAAAACTCCCTTATTCTCCGGATTCAATCCTTCCTGATGATAAAACTGCCGAGAAAAACGTAATTAAAAAATGCGGTGTATGCGGTAATACTGTTGATCCGAATTCAACGACCGGGGACAGATGTCCCTATTGCAAAGTAGTCTGGAATGTTGAAAAACAGATGTAACAATCCACTTATTTATTCACAAAAAAATTACATGGGGGGTATTAGGTAAATTGTAATTCATCCCCTTCTTGCGTAAATTTAACATCATTTTCCAGAATAATTTTGAAAACAAACAATAATCACTAAAGGAGTAAATAAAAATGGCTATTAAAGTTGGAATTAACGGTTTCGGTAGAATCGGTCGGCTTGTATTTAATGCAATTGCTGGTAGAGGTCTTCTCGGTAAAGAAATTGACGTTGTCGCAGTTGTAGATGTTTCTACAAACGCAAAATATTTCGCTTATCAGTTAAAATATGATTCAGTTCACGGAAGATTTAATGCTGATTTCTCGACAGAAAAAAGTAAACCGGAACTGGAAGAAGACGATGTACTTGTAGTAAACGGGAACAAAATCAGGTGTATAGCAGCGACAAAAGAGCCGTCGCAACTCCCTTGGAAAGAACTCGGTGTGGATTATGTTATCGAAGGTACCGGTTTGTTTACCGATTCTGAAAAAGCAAAAGGACACATTGCTGCCGGAGCAAAGAAAGTACTTATTACCGCTCCCGGAAAAGGTGATGTAAAAACAATCGTTCTCGGTGTTAATGACGAAGAATACGATGCTGAAAAACACAATATTATCTCCAACGCATCATGTACAACAAACTGTTTGGCTCCGGTTGTTCATGTTCTTCTAAAAGAAGGAATAGGAATTGAAACCGGTTTAATGACTACAATTCATGCTTACACTGCAACTCAAAAAACAGTTGATGGTCCTTCAAAGAAAGACTGGCGAGGCGGAAGAGCAGCAGCAATCAACATTATTCCTTCAACCACGGGTGCCGCAAAAGCTGTAGGCGAAGTGCTTCCGAAAGTAAAAGGAAAATTAACGGGAATGTCATTTAGAGTTCCGGTTGCAAACGTCTCTGTTGTTGATCTAACTTTCCGTACTGAAAAAGAAACCTCAATTGAAGAGATTGACGCTTTAATGAAGAAAGCTTCGGAAACATATTTGAAAGGTATTCTCGGCTATTCGAAAGAAGAAGTTGTTTCAACGGACTTCATACACGATAACAGATCTTCTATCTATGATTCTCTTGCAACTCTTCAAAACAATTTCAAGAATGAAAAAAGATTCTTTAAAGTTGTTACATGGTATGACAACGAATGGGGTTATTCCTGCCGCGTTGTAGACCTATTAATGAAAGTTGCCAAGTAATTCATTTGCTAACAGAATTAAAAGACGCAGCTTGTCTGCGTCTTTTTTATCTCAATTGAAACCGTTTTAATCACAATAGTTTTTTGAGGAAAAAATGAATAAGAAAACAATTGATAATATTGATCTAAAAAATAAAAAGGTTTTAGTGCGCGTGGACTTTAACGTTCCGCTTGACGAAAACCTTAAAATCACAGATGATAAAAGAATAATCGAGTCGCTTCCATCAATCAAAAAAATAGTTGCAGACGGAGGGAAAGCAATTTTAATGAGCCACCTCGGAAGACCGAAAGGAAAAGTAAATCCGAAATACAGCCTGGCTCCGGTTGCAAAGAGACTCTCCAAATTATTGGATAAAGAAATAAAATTTGCTAATGACTGCATAGGTGATGAAGTAAAAAAAATAGCTGATTCGCTGCAATCAGGCGACGTACTGTTATTGGAGAATCTCCGTTTCTATGCAGAAGAAGAAAAAAATGACCCGGGTTTCGCATCAAAACTTGCTGAACTTGGTGATGTTTATGTAAATGATGCTTTCGGAAGCGCCCATAGAGCACATGCTTCAACAGAAGGAATTACAAAATATATCTCAACTTCTGTTGCAGGTTATTTAATGCAAAAAGAATTAAACTATCTCGGTAAAGCAGTAGGCACACCGGAAAGACCGTATTGTGCAATTCTCGGCGGGGCTAAAATCTCAGGTAAAATTGACGTTATTAATAACTTAATTGATAAAGTTGACGTGCTTATTATCGGTGGCGGAATGGCATATACATTCTTTAAAGCTCAGGGATTGGAAATCGGAACATCTCTTTTAGAAGCAGAAAAGATTGATCTTGCAAAAGAACTTCTTGAAAAAGTAAAATCATCTAATCTTAAATTCTTATTACCTGTAGATGTTATGGTTGCACCGGAGTTTAAGAACGATTCCCCTTCGGAAGTTGTTTCAATTGATAAAATTCCGGCTGACAAAATGGGATTGGATATTGGACCTGCGACAATCAAACTATTCAAAGATGCTATTCTCTCTTCTAAAACTGTAGTTTGGAACGGTCCGATGGGCGTTTTTGAATTTGAAAATTTTGCTAACGGTACTAATAGCATTGCAGGTGCATTGGTTGAAGCAACGGAGAACGGAAGTACCACTGTTGTAGGTGGTGGCGATTCTGCCGCTGCTATTAGTAAAGCCGGACTTGAAACGAAAGTATCACACGTTTCAACCGGTGGAGGAGCTTCTCTTGAGTTTCTTGAAGGAAAAGTTCTTCCCGGCGTTCAAGCATTGAATGAGTTATAAAATAAATTCTGCAGCACAGGTTTTAACTTGTGCTGCTTTTAATATTGTCTTAGGTTATTAATGGGTTATCACGATAGAGATTATTACAGACCATCCGGGTTCGGAGGATTCAGTTTCTTCCCACCGGTAATTAAAAATTTGCTCATAATCAATGGAGCAATTTTCTTCATTATGCTTATGATGCAGAATATTAAGTTTAACGGTATTCCTGCAGAAAACATAATTATCCGGTGGTTTGCACTTATGCCTTTAGGGCATGGATTTGAAATCTGGCAGCTTGTAAGTTACCAGTTCTTGCATGGCGGCTTTTCTCATATTCTTTTTAATATGTTTGCGCTCTGGATGTTCGGAGCCGAAATTGAAAATATGTGGGGCTCAAGAAAATTTTTAATTTTCTATTTACTTGCCGGTGTAGGTGCGGGTCTGCTTCATTTATTTCTATCACCCGTTCTTTCGGATGTTATCGCTCCAACGATTGGAGCATCCGGTTCTGTTTACGGAATAATGATAGCATTCGCGATGTTGTTCCCGAATAGATTGATTTTCCTTTACTTTTTTATCCCGCTAAAAGCAAAATATTTTATCGGGTTTTTAATTGTAATGGAATTTATGCTGATTGACAGCGCTCACAGCAACGTAGCACATCTTGCTCACTTAGGAGGTGCATTAATCGGTTTCCTGTTTATTATGTTTGATAAAAACTCAAATGTTGCACTGAAAGATATTTTTCGTTCAATAAAAACATCCAAAAGAAGCCGTCCTTACGATTCCGATTCTTTCGGCTATTACAATTCATATAAAGCTCCCACAACAAGCAATATCGAAGATGCAAAATTTTCCGATGTTGAACCGGAGGAGGCAATCACGCAGGAGCAAATTGACAGAATACTTGATAAAATCAGTCAATCCGGCTATCAAAATCTAAGTGAGAAAGAGAAAAGAATTTTGTTTGAGGCTTCAAAGAGAATGAAATAAATGAAAAAACAAAAATTTTTACTTACACTATTCCTTATCGTTTTAACCGGGGTGTTAATTTCATATTTTGCTTTTTTTGATACGCAGGTAATGCCGGAAGAAAAGTTCGTTTCATTTTACTACGATTATGTTATCGCGCAGGATTCGCTTGGGTATGACGTTGAAACAGCGAAGAAAGTACGGGAAGAGCTTTTCGTTAAGTATCAAACGAATGAAAGGATGTATATCAAAACAATCGATTACTACTCGGAGGATCCGAAAAGATGGGAAATCTTTTTTGATAAAGTTATGAAAAAAATGGAAGACACAAGAAAAACTAAGACGGAAGAGCCTTAGCTTTTGCAAGTGCAATTCTTATCTCCGGGTAAGTTGCATCCGGTTCAAATTTTTTCTTCATCTCTTTAATCCCCTTTACACCTTTTTTGTATTCTTTTTTAACTGCTTCGTACAATGATGAATTTATTACCCTGGATAAATCTGTTTCGGGAAAAACTTCAATAATTGTTTCAATCTGCATTGAGATAACTGCTTCATTCATTTTCCTGAGTTCCGCAATCTCCTTTAATGAATAACCTTTCAGTAACAATTTATGTGTTTCATTAATCGAAACCGGGAGTTTTTTATCATCATCCGGGAAATCAAGTTCGGGTTTGTTCTTCTCTTTGAACTCATTAATAACAAAAAGAAACTCTTCTCCTATTTTGTTAAACATCCTTTCATTGAAACCTTTGATTGCAAGTAGTTCATACTTTTCGGTTGGTAAAGAAAAAACTATTTCCCTCATAACTTCGTCGGGACACACGATATACTTCGGCTGGTTAAATTTGTTAGCGGCTTTAGTCCTTAGTTCTTTCAGCTTATGCAAAAGTTCAAGGTTCTTCTCATAATCAACAGTTTCAGCTTCTTCAATAATCAATCCTCTTTTAATAAGGAATTCATTCCCTTTGTTTGTAAGTAGAAAAGTCTTCCCTTTTCGGGGATCAAGTTTAATAAGACCTGTTGAGAGTAAATTCTTTATAATTCCTGTCAGTTCATATTTAGTAAAGTTGGAACACGTTCCGAAGAATGTAGCTTTTTGAAATTTCTCCGACTTTGTTTTACCTGTCAATATATTGATCAGGCTAATCTCTTTAATTCCCTCCTCTTCATTTTTAATAGTCTGTAAAACGATCTCCTGAAGATATTCAACTGTTGAACCGGATAGATTTTCAGGCGCTATACAGTTATCGCATTTATTGCATTTATACCCGGTTGTTTCTTCACCAAAATACTTCAGTATTACTTTGAAGCGGCATTCCTTTGAAAAAACAAAATCAATAATCTGGTCAAGTTTCTTCTGGGCATTCAAATAATTATCATTAATGCTTTTAAAATTAAATGAAAAGTGTTTGGTGTCTATTCGCTCACGGGTCAGTTTAATACTCTCTTTACCGAGCGGTTTATCATACTCTATTATCCCGCTGTTATCGAAAGAAGTTAAAATTTCATCAACTTCATATTCCGAAAGATTAACAAATTGAGCCAGTGCCGGGATATTAAGATTGACTTTACCTGCAAATGCTGCACTGCCGAATTCTCTAACCAGTTGAAGTAGGATTTCCCTGCGGGTTTCATTCTGAATGCTTTTAATTGTTTTTTTCAATCTTTCCGGAGTTAATAGAAATTGAAAGAAACTTTTTTTATTAAATCCTGAGATGACTTTTATATAACCGCCTTCTTCCAGTATTTTCAATGAAGCTGAAAGCTGCGCTGATTTAATCGTCCGTCTTGATGCTGTTGAGATGTAATCTATATTAATTGCGATTTCTTTCTCGGACTTATTCCCTACGGCTGTATTACCGTAATCGCATAACGCGTCATATATTCTTAAAACAAGTTCTTTGTCGGGATATGAATTAGCAATGAAGTATTGGTGAATGCTCACATCGGAAGAATCAAAAAGAAGGAATGCATACGAATCAAGTCCATCTCTTCCGGCGCGACCTATTTCCTGGTAGTAATTTTCAATTGTCCCCGGCATATTATAATGTATAACAAGGCGAACATCTTTCTTATCGATCCCCATACCGAATGCATTAGTAGCTACGATAACATCAAACTTACCGGATAAAAAGTTTTCCTGAACCATTTTTCTCTCGATTGCAGAAAGCCCAGCATGATAATACGATGCTTTAACACGATGAATTGAAAGAGACTCAAAAACTTCTTCTGCTTTCTTTCTTGATGAAGTATAAATTATCGCCGGCGTTGAATACCGCCTTATCAATTCAATGACTTTTTCTTTTTTGTTCTTAACAGGGATGACATTGATAAAAAGATTTTCACGTTCAAATCCTTTAACAATGAGTTTGGGGTTTTTCAAACCAAGTTGCCGCACAATATCTTTTACAACTTCTGTAGTAGCGGTTGCGGTGAATGCAGATATCTTTCGCACCCCAATATAATCGGCAAACTCTTTTATTTTCCGGTAACTGGGACGGAAATTGTGCCCCCATTCGCTTATGCAATGTGCCTCGTCAACAAACAAATAGGATGGCGAAAGTCTTTTAATCCTTTCTGCAAAATTTAGATTTTCTAATCTTTCGGGAGCAACATAAAGGAGCCGGATTTTATTTTCATTTATTTTCTGAAGGATTAAGTCAATTTCAAAAAAATCTATTGAACTATTAATGAAAGCCGCAACTTCGGATCGCTCATTCAGTTTGTCCACCTGGTCTTTCATCAAAGCTATCAATGGAGAAATCACTATTGAAACTTTTTTTGACAACAGAGCCGGAATTTGAAAGCAGAGTGATTTTCCTGCTCCCGTCGGTAATACGGTAATGACGTTTTCACCCTTCAAAATATTGTCGATAATTTCTTCCTGTCCCGGTCTGAATGAATTATAACCGAAGTGTTTTTTAAGTGTTTCTAGTTTCTCCATTTTCTATAAGTAATTTCAATTTCTGTTTTAAATATAAATAACCGAACGGCTTATAAAAAGCTGCCGGTCAACTAAGTTTTTCTCAATTGTAACATAACTTTCAATTAGTACTTCAACCTCAGCATTACCGCATCTACAGTATAAAAACCTGTTTGATGAATAGTCCGGCATTTACTATTATTACAGTGAGAATTACAATTAGTTAGGATTGCTATGAGGACATTTACTTTTTTTTCCGTATTTATTTTCCTGATTACGTTTAACAGTTGCAGTAATAAAACCAACCCGGTTGATACAATTATTAACAAATCTTATATAGAGTGTACAGTAACAGATACTGCCGGTTCTCCCCTATCAGATGTTGACATGCATTATATGTTACTGTTTGATGATGTAACAGAAGGATCCTTAACCGACCCAAAACCATCAACAAAAATAAATTTTTTAATACCGGAGCCGGGTTATTTTGATCTTGTAATTTTACGAATCGGATCACGTGATACAGTTTTAGTTTTATTTTCACATCAATATCTTCCTGCAGGTAACCACGACTATCCTATGGAATTGGAAAATTTAACAAACGGAGTATACATCTATGTTTTAAAGGGTGAAAATAATCAAATCGAAGGAACCTTTTTCATAAATGAACCCGCTACTGTTTTAAAGGGTAAAAAACCTTTGATTAAAACATCATCCAATGGATTGTTTTTCCTCAATACATCGGTTTTAGGAATAGGCTCAAGGTTTCTTTTCTATAATGAAGGAGTTAATGAGCCTGAAGTAAAAGTTGTGTCTAACCGGATATGGATGATCTTATTTAAGGATGGGTTTCAAGATTTAATTGTACCTGTTAAAGTTGATACAAACTCTGTTACAAAGTTAAATCTTACTATGACTGCCCAATAGTTTTTTCCCGGTTTTAACGAAAAACAACAGTATTGTTGTTACAAAAACTTCAGTCATGAAGATATATAGTAAAAAGAGTTTATCTACTTTTAGAAAACCTTCCCATTCGCTGTAGTTGCGTGCAAGCAACATTTTAATCAGTTGCTCGGAACTGCTACCGTAAAGTAATAGACTGCACCAGAGGGTAAAAAACAAAATCAGGGCAAAAGAATAAAAATTCTTAATCCTATAAAATAGCACGGTTACGAAGAAGACAACTACTGCATAATTTAAAGCATTAAAAATCTCGAATTTATCCTTACCTAATGGAATGAATTCAAAAAGGAATAGCGACAGCAAGAAGAATGTGCTTAAAAGAAAGAAGCTGTTTCTCTCTTTCAAAAACAAAAGGAACGAATAAAGAAAAAGAATTTGCGGTAAATTCCATATGAAATAAATTGGAAAATCAAGTATGGAAGAAAGCCCGAGCTCATAAAAATAATCCGAATCATTAATCTTTACTTTTTCTAATCCGAATAAACCGCCGGTTACCAAAAGTGGCGGGATAAGCATAATTAACAAAACAGGAATTATTTTTTTATACCGGAATGTTAAGAGTGTATTTTTAATCTGAATGAATCCCGACCGCCAGAAAAGAAAGACCGCCGGAATTATAAATGCGATGTGGAAGCGAAAACCGAGAAGAAAAAAGTAAGGATCGTATTCAAACAATTTGAATAAGTAAGATACTCCCTGCGTAGTAATTACAGTAATTAATAGAAATAACCAGACCGGTATTTTTTTCATTCTAACTTCTCAATTTCAATTCTGTTTTTTTTCTGAACCGGTGTAGATGGTTTAATCAACTCCGTTCCAACACCATACTTATATACAAGTTCGCCACCATGCCCGCCTGTTTCGTAAATGAAGAAACAACCGATAATGGAAAGCACGGCAAAAATGTAGCGGGCAGTATTATAATACCTGCCGAATTTTTTCTTTACTACAAAATTAATAACAAAAAGTGTTCTGATAATCAATATGAATAAAAAATACCAAATTGTAACCGATGCCCAGTTTTTATGTTCATCAATCAAATTGTACGGTATTGTGGCTGAATTATTCAACCCGGATTTATTCCAATTTTCTGCAAGATGTTGGGCTTGCTCACCGGTAATCATAGCGGCAATTGCTGCAACAAATCCAACTATAAGCAGTATAAATGCAGCGTTTGAAAAAGTGTTATTCTTCAAGAGTGCTCCTACTGTTTCCAATAAAGCATATACTAAAAGAAGAGCTATCGGGAAGTGAACAACTAACGGGTGAAGACCGGCTAAAAACTCCATATTTACCTTTAAGAATTATTCAATCTCAATATAACTCTATTTTATTCATTAGAGTTTCATTTGAATAATGAGTAATCCACAGGTTTAGTTTTGAATGAACCCGGTAACAAGGTTTATCAATTCTTCTTTCTCAAAAGGTTTTAAAATATATCCGGCGCAGCCATTTGATTCGAGACTGGCTTTTTCAGTTGATAGATCGTATGCAGTCATTGCAATAATGGGAACCGTTTTATAAGCAGGTAGTTTTTTAATTTCACGTGCAACATCAAATCCTGTAATATCAATTCCGAGATTAACATCCATTAAAACAAGTTCATAGCGGTTTGTTTTCAACTTGTCGAGTGTATTTTTCATGTCTATCGCATAATCAACATCAAAAGTTTTCGACAGGTAGTTAGAGATTACTGCAATATTTAGTTGTTCATCATCTACCAATAGGATTTTTGGCTTCGTCTTTATCTCCGGTACTTTTGATACAACTTTCTCTTTTTTTGATGCTAATTTATCAATATCAACTTTGGAATACCGATAACTGGGAATAGTAACTATAAAAGTAGAACCAGAATTTATTTCGCTTTCAACTTTTATTTCACCGCCGAGTAACTCCACAAACTTCTTCGTTATTGTTAAGCCGAGTCCTGTTCCTTCAAAGTTCCTGTTTCTTCCTTCGCTAACCTGCCTGAATTCCTCGAATACAAGCGATTGATATTCTTTGGAAATCCCTATTCCTGTATCTATTACTTTAAGAAAAATTTTGTTTTTTTCAAGGAACAAATCAACTGTAACGCCGCCGTTATTTGTAAATTTTATTGCGTTATTAAGAAGGTTGTTTATGATGTCTCTCAGAAGTTTTTCATCCAGGTATGCTATTAATCCCTTCACGAACAAACCTTTTTTCAGAATCAGTTTCTTCTTACTTGCAACAGGAACAAACAGTTTAACTGCTTCATCAATTACTTCTGAAACTTGAATGTTCTGTAAGTTTAGCTCTATCATTTCCGATTCTATTTTTGATTGATTTAGAATCAGGTTAAGTGTTGATAGAAGCCTCAGACCGCTTTTGTGGATTGTTCTTGCAATGTTAGGAATATTACTTTCTTCTCTTTCTTCCGATAAAAACTCCGAATAACCGAGTATTCCGATTAATGGTGTCCGAAGCTCATGGCTCATATTCGCAAGGAAGTTAGATTTAAGGCGATTCATCTCTTCGGCTTTGTTCCTTGCAGCAACCAATTCGTTTTGTACTTTAATAAAATCGGATACGTTTCTTGCAATCCCTTCAAAAGAAGCAATTCTGCCAGAATCATTAAAAACAGGATTAAGCTTGTGCTCGGTATAAATAGTATTCCCCTCTTTATTGATGCATCGAATCATGAATGATTTGCTGTAATCAATTTTACCGGACAAAAACTGTTCCCAATAGCGTAAATCCTCCGGATGGATTACTGTCTTAATTAATTCGGGATTTTTATATAATTCCTCTGGAAGATAACCGGTGATATTGAAACAAGCGTGATTAATAAAATCCAGTTTAAATGAAGGATATATAGTAATTTGGTAAATCAAGTCGGATGCGTTTTCAGCAATCCGTTTAAACTTCGCTTCGGAATTTTTTAGCTCAACTAATGCTTTCCTGTGAAGTTTCCTATTATCCGATTCTTTCAACTCTCTTTTTATTGCAGGAATTAAACGGGAGTAATTCCCTTTAACTATAAAATCGCTTGCACCTGCTTTCATCAACTCAATTGCTGTTTCCTCGCTTAAAATTCCAGAGATTACAATAACGGGAATATCGATATTCATTTCATTAAGCAGTTGAATTACATCCAGGGCATTAAATTCCGGCATACTAAAGTCAGAAAGAATAATGTCCCATTTCTTTTTCTCAAGCTGCTCTTTCATGCTATTCCGGGAGGCAACAATTTCATATTCAACCTTGAAGTCGGCTTGATTAATATACTTAAGAAGCAACTTCGCATCGAATGTTGAATCTTCACAAATCAGAATATCTACCTTTTCAAAATCCTTCATATATCAACATCTTCATTAAATGTTAAAGCTAAAGTAATTCCCCTCCTTCATTCCTCATTCTGAATAAAGGGTGGATTTTCATTAAATACATCGTAAAAATAATACTAAAAAAAATATTACTAAAGAAATAACGGCTTTTTATTGCATTAATAACATTTTTCTTGTAACTGAATTTTCATTAACTGAAAGCCTGTAGAAATAGACACCGCTTGCTATTCCGCCCGGTATCATGCCCGCATCAAAAGTGGTTTCGTAAATTCCCGGTGAATGCTCTCCGTTAACAAGAGTTGTTAATTCTTTACCGAGTATGTTATAAACCTTTAATGTTACAAATCCTCTCTCAGGAATTGAGTAGCGGATTGTTGTTGCCGGGTTAAATGGATTAGGAAAGTTTTGATCCAAATCAAATTTTTCAACTACTCCTGAAATCTCTTTTTTATCAGTCCCTAAAAGAATTCCTTGTTCCGGTTCCGGTAGTTTTACAGTTGTGTAAATATGAAACTCGCCCGGTTGTAATTCAATCGGAGAATTCACATCGGTAACATAAAGAGTATCATTCAGAAAATAATTATACCACGTACCTGTATTTTGGAATGCAGGGGTTATACTCCTTGCAATTACATCAAAATTACCGACTATATTAACATTCATTGATGAATGATTTAACTGAATCCGCTTTAGAGCCGATGAGACTGATAAAGAGTAATCTGTAGTTCTGAATGCATCATAATTCTTCTTCAAGTTGATTAAATAGTGGAATACTTTATAAACGTTCCGTCGATTAATATTATCGTAATAATCCCACTTAATCGGCTTCTTATCCAACCTACATGCATCCGTCATGCATGGATAGTTGATAGAGTAATCGTAACCAAGCTCCCCGAATTGCCATATCATTTTGGGACCGGGAATGGTGAAGAAAAATGCTGCTGCAAGTTTAATCCTGGATAAAGCTGTATTCAAACTTTTAATATTGTAATTACCGCTTGAATTTCCATACTGAAGATTTTTGTACATCAATCTTTCTTCATCGTGGCTTTCCATGTAAGTAATAAGGTGAGGTTTCTGCCAGCCCCTGGCTTTGTAGGAACCCCATGTAAGATCCGATTTGTTGCTTTCGTTATACCCCATTGTTGCTTCATTATAATTGTGATTCATGTTGCCCCAAAGCATCATACCGTAATTAGCAAGAACGATTTCCTCGCTGTTATCAGCAAAATGTTCAAGAATAATGTAAGCAGTAGAATCAACTTCCCAAATTTTATCTGCCATCCTTTTAAGCAGGTTTATCCTTGATAAGTCGTATTGTCCCCAAAAACCAACGTTACTCCCTGAATTAGTTTGTGTAAATCCTTTTGATAGATCAAATCTAAAACCATCCACTTTGTATTCAGTCAGCCAGTATTTGCATACTTTATCAACGTAATCTTTTGTAGCCTGACTTTCATGGTTGAAATCATATCCAACGTTGTACGGATGTTTTGCAACCGGATTAAACCAGGGACTATTTGCATCGGGTTGATTATTTACAGCATCCCAGTATAGCCTTACAAGCGGTGAATTACCGAAATGATGATTCAGAACTATATCCAAAATTACAGCAATACCTTTTTCGTGTGCTTTGTCAATAAATCTTTTTAATTCGTTTTTGTGTCCATAAAATTTGTCGGGTGCAAATTTAAACATTGGGTTATAACCCCAGCTTTCGTTACCTTCAAACTCCATTACCGGCATTAATTCTATTGCATTAATTCCGAGATTAACAAAATAGTCAATTGTATCGGTTAAAGATTTGTAAGTATGTGCATCTGTAAAATCTCTTATCAGGAGTTCATAAATAACGAGGTCTTCATTTTTCGGTCTTTGAAAATTTGTGTTTAGCCACTGATACTGCGATTGAGCGGTTTGCAATACTGAAACTACCTGGTTTGTTTTACCAGTAGGATATTGTTTTAAATTCGGATACGTTGAACTACTTATCCATGAATCATTCCATGGGTCAAGTATTTTATCTGCATAAGGATCTGCGAAGCGAATTGCGCCATCAACATAATATTGAAATGCCTGTTCACTAAATGCACCCAAACCGTTTACTTGCATCCAGTACCTACTCCCGTCGGTTGTTTTTTTCATATAGTAGTTTGGTTCTATTTCCCAATTATTAAAATCACCGATTACATAAGCATATTCTTTTTGCGGAGCATAAAACTGGAGTATTACCGAAGTACCGGAGATATAATTGATTCCGTCTTCAGTTCCAGCAGGTGCATTTTCTATCGTAACAGGGGGACGAACTATAACATAAAATGAATCCGTAGCTTGTGATATTCCGGCAGAGGCAACGGCTTTTATCCATTTTTTCCCATAACTATTTGTAATGTAATTAAAATTCAAAGTTGATGTTGGGGTTTGGGCAACTTGTACATTGTCAATATAAAGAGTAATCGAAGTAGCTTGATTTGATACTGCCTGTATTTGAATAGTATCATTCAATAAACTTATTTGCGGAAAACTGTTTGGAATTGTAATCGCCACATTCAACCCTGATGTCGATAGCGGAAGGAAAATATCTCCGCCGTCAGCCGTTTTCCCTTCCCTATAAGGTGCAGAAGCACTTCTGAAAACAAATGCAACATTTGTTATTGTTTCATTTGAAGGGACATTATAAAAACTTCTTACAGAAGGACGGATTACAAATTGATAAAGATCGGTTCCTATTCTTGTTAGTTTAGTTTCCGGTGTATTTACGCCCCAATCAGTTTTTACATATCTCCAACTTGACGGAGTTGCGCTCTGATTTGTTAGCACGCCGGTATGGGCATACACATCCCCGGTATAGCCGGCTAAACCTCCGTTGCCCTGTGTAGCATCAAAAGTAACAACTATCGAATCCTGGTCCGTAGCAAAATAGGGCGTCCATTGTATCTGACCAAAGCTGACGGATACCGAAATAATAAAAATTAAAAAAAGTTGTTTAAGTCGCATAAAACACCTCTGTCGTAAAAAAATCAAAAATACTCTTTTTCAATATATTGTAAAGTCTACTTTTCAATTTAATAAATTTCTACTAAAAAAGGTGGGTAATACCGTAACGAAAATTTGGTCAGATTACAATCTGTAAGGCTGCTAAAACTGTTCCCATTACGATTTTTTTTGGTATTCCTCACCGGTAATTGGAAACAGCAAATACCAATCTGTTAAAATGTTTCTATTACACTGTTGTATCAATATTAAGAGTTAGATTTAACGAGCGATAATAATAACAAATATCTTAAGATGAACAATGGATAGGCGTGATTTTAGGTTCTGTCCTAAAAAGCGGGGGAGATTTCTTGTTTAAATTTTTTGTTAGTTTTTGTAAATTTTTTCTTATATTTGCCTACTAAAATTGAAATTTTGTTAACGGGAGTTTGAAAAAATGTCACGCGTATGTCAACTTACAGGTAAAAAACCGATGGTTGGAAATAATGTTTCGCACGCAAACAATAGAACCAAAAGAAGATTTTTACCTAACTTACAGAAAAAGAGAATTTGGGTACAGGAATTAAATCGTTTCGTTACGGTTAAATTAAGTGCCAGGGCTATTAAAACAATTGCAAAGAACGGAACATCCGAACTTGCAAAGTTAATCTCCGAAAAAAAGATTTCGGTAAGGTAAATAGAACTTTAATACTATTTTAATCGCAGTTTCCGCTGCGATTTTTTTATTTTAAAATAAAAAAAGGAAAGCTGTTAGGCTTTCCTTTAATCAATTCATAACAGAGTCTTGGTTACAACTGTTCTCTTACAACCCAAACTTTAACTGTAGCAGTAACATTTGAGTGGAGTTTAATGTTGATTGAATAAATTCCAAGTGCTTTGATCTGTTCAACAACTTCAATTTTTCTTTTGTCAATATCAAAGCCTTTTTCTTTAAGAGAATCGGCAATCATCTGTGTAGTAACTGTTCCGAACAACTTATCTTCTTCACCAACCTGAACCGGTATAGAGATAGATACTTTATTTAATTCGGCAGCCAAATTTTCGGCATCCGAAATTTCTTTCAGTCTTACTTTTTCAATTTGTTTTTTCTCTTCTTCCAGAGCAAGAATATTCCCTTTTAGTGCTGCGTAAGCGTATTTACGGGGGATAAGATAATTCAACGCATAGCCTTCTTTAACATCGACAATATCTCCGATGTGTCCTAAAGAATCAATATTTTTCCTAAGTATTACTTTCATTGTTCTCCTCAAAATTATTTAACTGTGTCAGAAACGAAAGGCAGCAAAGCCATGTGTCTTGCTCTCTTGATCGCTAGTGTTAATTCCCTATGATACTTAGCGGATGTACCCGTTATTCTTTTGGGAATTATTCTTCCTTGTTCGGAAGTGTATCGCTGTAAGATTTTCATATCTTTATAATCTATATATTTTACCTTAGCTTCGGTAAATCTGCATATTTTTTTACTTTTTAACATAAACTTTTTCCTAATTATTGTTTTCTAAATTTTTGTTGTTTAGAATTGATTCTGCGCATGGCACAAACTTGTCGAAACAATCTGTCGTATAATCGCGGTTCAATTCTTCTTCGGCATTACCGGTTTCAAATTCATCGTGTTCCGCATTTAAATCATTCCCGGTGTTCTTATTTAAAAACTGGATTTTGTTCGCCCTGATTTCTATAGAACAACGGTTTAGTCCTTCGGGTGATTTCCAAAAACGACTTTGAAGCTCACCCTCAATCAGAACAGCAGAACCTTTTTTTAATTTAGATTTACAGACTTCAGCTAGTTTATTCCAAGCCACCACACCAACATGAGTTACTTCTTCTCTAATAACATTCTTACTATCTTTAAATCGATAGTTCGAAGCGATACAAAAATTAATCACCGCTACTTTATTATTTGTAATATGAAAAACCGGATCTTTTGTAAGGTTGCCGGCAATAATAATGTGGTTGATTTCTGGCATTTTATAACAAGCCATTATTCCTCCTAACCTAAATTATGTTTAGTTACTCCTCCTCGGTAACGTCAGGTATTATCTCTTCTTCAATCAGTTCCGGGATGTCGATAATAAGTTCTTCTTTTTGCTCAGGAACAGCACTTTTTACTTGTTCAAAATACTCCATTGCATTTTTTTCAAGTTTAATTGTTAAGAAACGTATAATGTTTTCATCCAGTTTATACATTCTTTCAAGTTTGGCAATAATATCGGTTGGTGCCGAAAAACGGATAAAAAGATAGAACCCGACTTTGTGCTTATTAATCATATAAGCGAGTCGTTTCCTTCCCCAATTCTCTATCTCAAGAATATTTCCGTTATTCTGCGTAATAGCGGCTTTAACTTTTTCGACTAAAGCATCTATTTGTGCATCTTCTAATGCTGCATTAATAATCACAGCAGTTTCATAATTAGATATTTTCAATGTTTGACCTCCCTATGGGCTTAAGACCCTCGCTTTCAACGAGAGTAGGGTGAATAAATTAAGTTATTTAAAAA
>DAIRET010000231.1:0-3858 GCA_036795455.1 Ignavibacteriaceae bacterium | reverse complement strand
AGACATAAGAAGAATAAAAGCTAATCCGATACCGCATATTGTAACGATTAAATAAAGTATGATTAGTATTAAAATGTTATACATGTTTAACCACCTTGCTTAAAGAGATGTTGTTATTCTTTTTTGAATAATTAGAAAGGGGCAGCAGAGACAAAAATAAATCGGCAGCCAAAACGGCTTTCTTGATTATTATACCGCCCCTAACTATTTTTAGATTGACAAAAATAAACTTTAAGGCAGCCCTAATGGAAGAATTAATTAAAGCCTTTGCGGCTAAAATATTTGGAGTTCTTTTGGATAAAATATTAGAGCTAAAGAAAGAGAAACTTGTTGTTGCCTTTGAAGTAAACCGCTTTTCGTTTGGCGAGGTAAATGGAAAACCCGCCGTACTTGCACTGGTATCGGTAACTAATAAAAATAATAAACCGGTTAGTTTAAGCCGTTTTATTATAAATACAGGTAGCGTAAAGGTTGCCAACACATATCTGCAAAAAGTAGAGAGACGCACATCCGACAGCAGCCTTCTTTTTGTTACTACAGGCGAAGAAGAGCCGGGTATGTTTAAGTTTGAAAGTATAGATTTTACCGAGCCTATAATTAACCCATACCTAAGAGAAAATGAGAATGTAATGGGGCTTATCTTATTTAAGCTGCCTAATAATATTAGCGGGCAGGAAATAAGCATAGGCGCTATTGTTGCCGGATACGGTATAGTTGTATCTGAAAGGATATTATAACTGTCGGATATTAAAAAATTATTCGGCATTGTTTTTATTCCTTTTTTCGATTCCTAAAAGGCGTTTGATAATTTTATCTGCATCTTTAGAGTCAAGTATGTTAATCAGCTTATAAAGTTTGCTGTTTTGCACTTCCCATATAGAAAGACGCTTACGTGCGTTGGGGAACATTTCTGCGATAAATGAGAAAATCGCTTCGTCCGTCCACCTAAAATTATAACGTGTAATTTTAAGAATTATATTCCTCTGCTTCTTTGTAATTTTACCAAGCCCGATAGCATCGTTAAGAACTTGCTTACTGTAAGATGTTTTTTTTGCAACGTATGAAAGTTCCTTATAAAGCAGTTTTGCATCTTTAAGGGATAAATCGATAACCGAAGCAAGCCCGCGCCTTTGCAGTTCGGCATCAATTACAGTATTATCCCCGCAAATAACAATGCTAAGGGCATGCAGTTTTGCATTAAGAAAGTGGCGGTATGTTTTGAAGCCTCTGTACATTATACTATTAATCCAAAATCTTGAAGAAAGTGTTTAGCATTTTTTAAGTTTTCTATATTCGGTTTACCGGAAGTAATACCCGTGTATAAAGTTTTGATTATTAAAAGTGCTTGCATAAGATGACGCTCTGAATTGTCCTTGAAAAAAAGTTCCGGGTTACGCCCGTCAAGTTCTTCTTTTCTTGCTTCTTCAAATTCGTCAAATTCATCAAATTTGCTCATAGCTAACGCCCTTGATCTGTTCCGATACAATCTCAACTTCGGAGTTGGGTGAAATATCTAATGTTCCACCGGATGATAAAAAAGTTACACCTTCGCCGAACCTGGTGCTTATATGTTTTTCTGTTTTTGCAAGCAGCTTAATATGAGCCCGGCTTTCGTTTACAGAAATTACTTTAGCGAGGCTGTTATCATTCAGTTTAATTGTTTGTCCGACTTGTAACATATTATCCCTCGATCTGCTTTACACGAACGCATTTATCAGAAATACCGAGAGCAGCGGCAAGCTGGCGCATTCCAAGGTATCTGTCCATAAGTTTTTCTGACTGGATTTGATACCGCTTTTGTTCTTTTTTTATTGCCGAAAGCTTCTGCGCTAAAACAGTTTTTTTAAGGTCGGCAGTAAGAACTTTAACTGCTTTACGGGTTTTGCGTTCGTATTCAATAGTATCAAGAGCTTCTTTGTACACAGAAATAAGAGTGTTAATAACAATCTCTTTTTGTTTTGATTTATTCAGGTTGTCAAAGTTTTCCGGCAGGTCGGAAACTTCCAAAAGCTGTTCGATAGTTGTGTTAGATAATTCTGGTTTCATAGTGTTGTTCCTTTTGTTATATTTGAAAAATTTATTTTAAGGTTCATTATTTTAGTATTCCTTTCCGTTAATAATTTCGTCAAGTTCTTCATTAGAAAAAGAACGGTTTTCTTCTTTAATTCTATTTGTAACTTCCACAGCAATTTTGTTAAGTGGTTGTTCATCCCTAATTATTTTAGTAAGCTTTTTGATAAATTCTTTCGGTTTATCTTCAAGCTGCCCTGCTTTGTTTACTTCCGTCATAACGTCTTTTGGCAGTAATTGAACTGCAAGCTGACGGGCAAGTTTAGTGCGTGCGCTGTTATGCTTTGCAACATATTCTTGTTTGCGCTGCCCCAGTTCCCGAACAGAGAGCAGTGTGCAGATGTAATCCCCTTCGTTATAGCATAACCCGATTATTTTGTCATGTATAGTTTCGGCAGCGTAAAGGTCTACGCTTGCAAGGTTGTTGGGGTTATAAAGAAGCTTGAAGCGGCGACGGATAAAACTGCCCGGTAATGCGGCATAGCCAAAGCTTTCGGGGTCTGGTATGTAATCGCTGTTGTATCCTTCAATATTAAGGTTGAAGAAACCTTTGTAAGTAACAAGCTTTTCACGTTGCAGTGCATAACGGATTGCCCGGTTAGGAATTGGTTTAATGTTGAATGTTTGCCACATTTTGTTAAAATAGTCGCGTATGTTTATTTCTTGTTTTTTACCGTTAATGGTTCGTGTTCTTAGGCGTGTTTCGTACCAGCCGTGTATGTATTCGCTGTACTTTTTGTCGTAATCCTGAAGTGTATAATCAGCTTCTTGCGGTGTAAGGCAGTTCGTTGTATGCACCCCTTCAATTTTATGATTATCGCCAACAAAGTTTTTGAATGTGGCATCAAATTCTTCTTTAGTTAGATTAAAAGAGCCTTCAACGGGCGCTTTGTCTGTTGGGTGGTAAGGTTTGCCTATAATAAGCTCTACTTGATAGGCATTTGGTCCAAGGGTTTCTTTAAGAGCAAAGTTTAAACGGCGAATAAAGTTTTGAAAATCTTCCCCTTTAGCAATACCGTTATCTATAAAAACTTTACCAGCGCCTACCTGTTCAAGGGCTTCGGCAAGCAGCAGAATAACATCTTTTGCGTTAAAATCTTTATGGCTGTTTTTGAATGCAAGGTACTTGCCTGTACGGCTTTCGATAGCGTTCCAGCTTTTAATTTGCTTTAGTTCGTTTTTGCGTGTTCGTTTGTTGTACACCCATGCCGAAGCTACGTTCCGTTTGTTGTCATCCATAAGTATAGAGCCGAACGGAATATCATCTGTAAAAGCGCCTGTAACGTAAGCCTTCTTTTTAAACCAAAGGTTATAGTGGTTAAAAAGTTCGTGCCGTTCAGGCATACCAAGGTTAAAGAATTCCTCTTGAAGTACGCGGTAAAGGGACATGGGGGGAATAGCAGCTACTTCGTAAAAGTTTTCGTCTGTACGGCTGTATTCTATAAGAAGGTCGCGTGTTTTTTTAATGTTCGGTTTTGCATTAGTTAAATAAATGTGGGAAGCCAAAGGTAGAATATGGCTGTTAAGCATTTTATTTATAAGCGGGTTGCGGTAGCATTTTTTATCTGCACGGGTTTTACGGATAAGGGCATTATAGCCGCCGTTAATTTTACGGTAAACCGACTTAGGGTTGTAGCCGATTATTGATATACCCTGGTTTTGCCAGTGGGCAACTATTTTTTTAATTTTATTAACTGTACCGGCTTTGTCTACCGTTCCTTCGTCCAGAATAATAGAATCGAGGGCTTGTTTAATGTTTTTAATCAGCTGTTTCTTCTGCTTTTTTAG
>DAIRET010000230.1:0-3915 GCA_036795455.1 Ignavibacteriaceae bacterium | reverse complement strand
TGCGCGCGGAGGGCCTGGCCGGCTCCCTGAAAATATATCCTCCCTTCAGCAATGTGTCGAGGATCGGACCCGGAATGGTGTCATTAACAGACCTTTCCTGAGAGAAGCCAGTGAAATAAAAACCTGCAAATAAAATAAGAACTATAAAACGCCTCTAAAGTTGATGCCGATTTTTGTCTTATAAATTTTCTCCTTTCCTTTATTATTGTTAACTTTGCATACAATAATTTGAGGTTTTATGTGCGGTATTGTTGGATATATCGGACAAAAAAATTGCATTCCAATTTTAATTGATGGACTAAAAAGATTAGAATACAGAGGGTATGATTCCGCAGGAATCGGGTTTATTAGCAGGGATAATGTTGAACTAATAAAGAATAAAGGAAAAGTTTCGCTTCTTGAGGAACGAATTCAATCATTAAATTTTTCTTCCTTTTGCGGAATAGGACATACCAGGTGGGCTACCCACGGAATTCCAAATGAGATTAATGCTCATCCCCATTTCAATAAAGAAAAAACAATCTTGATAATCCATAACGGAATTGTTGAAAACTACCAGACGATTCAAAAAAGCCTTCAGAAGAATGGTTATATTTTTGAGACCGAAACCGATTCCGAAATCTTTGCTCATTTAATAGACAGTTTTATAAAAAAAGGTCTCCCGCTCATTAATGCAGTTCGTCTTGCATTAATAGAAATTGAAGGCACTTACGGTTTAGCAGTCATTTTTAAGAACGAACCCGGAAAAATTATAGTCGCTAAAAAAGGCTCTCCTCTCGTTATCGGTGTTGGAAAAAAAGAGAACTATATCGCTTCAGATGTAAATGCCCTTCTATCACACACAAAGCAGGTTGTATATCTTGAGGATGGAGAAATAGCGGAAGTTACTGATTCATCGTTTAAGGTAAGGAATATTGAAGATAATGATATTCAAAAAGAGATAATTGAATTAACAATGTCTCTTGACGAAATTGATAGAGGCGGTTATTCAACTTTCATGCTGAAAGAGATTATGGAGCAACCGGAATCAGTCAAGAATTCAATGCGGGGTAGATTAATTTTAGATGAAGGTTCAGCTAAACTCGGTGGATTAGAAGATGTTAGTGAACGACTTCTACATTCTAAAAGATTTATTATTTCAGCATGTGGTACTTCATGGCACGCCGGCATGGTAGGCGAGTACATGTTTGAACAGTTTCTGCGGGTTCCAACTGAAGTCGAATACGCTTCCGAGTTCAGGTACCGTAATCCGGTTCTATATGAAGATGATACAATCTTTTTTATCTCGCAAAGCGGTGAAACGGCGGATACACTTGCTGCTTTAAAAGAAGCCAAGCGGAAAGGCGCATTATGCCTCGGTATTTGTAATGCTGTTGGTAGTTCGATTGCACGAGAAAGTGATGGAGGAGTATATATTCACGCTGGTCCTGAAATAGGTGTGGCTTCTACAAAAGCGTTTACTTCACAATTGACTGTGCTTGCTCTTATAACAATTCTGCTTGCAAGAAAAAAAGATTTAAGCCTTGTAGATGGAAAAAACATTGCTTCGGAGTTTTCAACAATACCGGATAAAATTGCAGCAATTTTGAAACTTAATGAGAAAATTGAGAAAATTGCTGAACAGTATAAGGATGCTTCTAATTTTCTTTATCTCGGCAGAGGGTATAATTTTCCGGTAGCTCTTGAAGGAGCGTTGAAACTAAAAGAGATTTCTTACATTCATGCTGAAGGTTACCCGGCAGCAGAAATGAAACATGGACCTATAGCATTAGTAGATGAAAACATGCCTGTAGTCTTTATTGCACCGAAAGACTCGACATATGAAAAAATTATTAGTAACATTCAGGAAGTAAAAGCACGCAGAGGAAAAATTATTGCAATTGCAAGCGAAAGCGATTCGGAGATTGATGGAATGGTTGATCATGTAATCAAAATACCGGACACGATACGCTTGTTGATGCCTATTTTAACTGTAATTCCATTACAATTATTAGCCTATCATATTGCGGTCAAAAAAGGTTTGAATGTTGACCAGCCAAGAAATTTAGCAAAAAGCGTAACTGTAGAATAAAAAAAGGAAACTACTTATGATTCGTAAAAATGTTCTTATTATGGGAGCAGCTGGAAGAGACTTCCATAATTTCAACGTATTCTTTAGAGACAAAGAAGAATACAACGTTGTTGCATTTACTGCAACTCAAATACCTAATATTCATGGACGGAATTATCCCGCAAAACTTGCAGGCAAACTCTATCCTAAAGGAATAAAAATCTATGATGAATCCCAACTGGTACCATTGATTAAAAAACTAAAAGTGGATGAAGTCGTTTTTTCATATTCGGATGTCCCTTTTGAATATGTTATGACGAAAGCTTCTATCGTTAATACTGCAGGAATATCATTCAGATTACTCGGTGCTGAAGAAACAATGATTAAGAGTACAAAACCGGTTATCTCGATAATCGCAGTTCGTACCGGAAGCGGTAAATCACAGACTTCCCGAAAGATCGTTGAAGCACTGAAAAAAGCCGGTAAAAAAGTTGTTGCTATCAGGCACCCGATGCCGTACGGCGACCTCGTTAAACAGAAAGTTCAAAGATTCGGTTCTATTGCAGATTTGAAGAAACATAACTGCACTATCGAAGAGATTGAAGAATATGAACCGCATGTTGCTACCGGTGGTGTTATTTATGCCGGCGTTGATTATGAAGCTATTCTCCGCGAAGCAGAAAAAGAAGCCGATGTAATTATCTGGGACGGCGGAAATAACGATTTCCCGTTCTACAAATCCGATTTAACTTTCTGTGTAGTTGACCCGCATAGACCGGGTCATGAAATGACTTACTATCCCGGCAATACATCGCTCCGTTTAGCTGATGTTGCTGTAATTAATAAAATTGATTCTGCCGATTCGGCTGATATTCGTACTGTTCGCGAGAATATTCGCAAAGTTAATCCGAATGCATTGATAATCGAAGGAGCATCTCCGATTAGTGTGGAAAAACCGGAATTAATCCAGGGTAAAAAAGTGCTTGTTGTTGAAGACGGTCCTACATTAACGCATGGTGAAATGGAATACGGTGCAGGTATGATTGCAGCTTGGAATTACGGTGCTAAAGAAATAGTCGACCCGCGTCCCTATACAGTTAAATCTATTACAGATACTTATAAAAAATATCCCGGTATCGGTATATTACTACCTGCAATGGGTTACGGAAAACAGCAGATGAAAGACCTGGAACAAACAATAAATAAAACAAAGTGTGATTCTGTAATAATCGGTACACCTATTGACTTAGGACGTTTATTAAAGATCAACAAACCTTCTACAAGAATAGAATATAATCTTCAAGAAATTGGAGACGTTACAATAGAAAAAATTCTTAAAGAAAAAGGTCTTTTATGAAAAAACTTGCAGTGGTTGCTCTCGGAGGAAATGCTCTCCTCCGGGGCAACCAGGCGGGGACTATAAAGGAGCAAGAAGCTAATACGTATGATACTTGCATCCACCTTGCCGAACTTATTAAAAAGAACTATACGATTGTTATAACACACGGTAACGGTCCGCAGGTGGGTAATATTTTACTACGGAACGAAGCCGGGTACGATACTTATAAAATTCCTAAAATGCCGCTTGATATTTGCGTTGCTGATTCTCAGGGTGGCATCGGGTACATGATTGAAAGACAACTGCTGAACATTTTTAACGACAAAAAAATGCGTAAAAATGTTGTATCAATTATAACGCAGGTTCTCGTTGATAAAAATGATGCAGCTTTCAAAAATCCTACTAAACCGGTCGGCAAGTTTTTTCTTAAAGAAGAAGCCGATTTACTTGCACGTGCAAATAACTGGGTATTTAAGGAAGACCCGAGGAAAAGGGGATGGAGACGCGTTGTAGCTTCACCGGAACC
>DAIRET010000229.1:0-3920 GCA_036795455.1 Ignavibacteriaceae bacterium | reverse complement strand
AACGGTTTGACTTTTATAGATAGCCCGGTAATCGTATCTTTAATTGTAAATTTTCACAAAACTTGAAAGGATTAAATATGAATAAAAAGTTATCACTTATTGTACTCCTATTCATACTTACTTCAGTATATATATTACCACAAAAAACTGTTAATTTTGAATGGGTCGGGGATTTCAGCGAAGGATTAGCCCCTGTAAAACTAAATGACAAATGGGGTTTCATAGACGTTAATGGAAATATTGTAGTAGAGCCTAAATACGGCTCGGACTTAGATGCACCGTTTTATAAAAATGGACTTGTACGTGTTTATAGCCCCGAACAAAAAGCATGGGGATACCTTGATAAATCAGGCAACGTAGCTATTGATTTTAAGTTTTATTCTTGTACGCCTTTCTACGATACAGTTGCAGCCATATATACACCCGGTTCAGCTTCAGATGCTACTTCATATGCAAGATGGAGCATTATAAACAGAAACGGTGAAATAATCTGCAACGATATGCATAATGGTCACTCAAATTCTACTCATTTTATTGAGGGGAGAGCAAGAATATCAAAAGACTTTAAGTACGGCTACGTTGATACAAAAGGGGAGATTGTAATCCCGAATAAATATGAAGATGTACGGGATTTTTCGGAAGGATTGGCTGCCGTAATGCTGGACGGGAAATGGGGATTTATTGATAAAGACGGTAACGTTAAAATAGATTTCAAGTTCTCAATTGAACCGAAAAGTTTTTCTAACGGACGAACTTTTGTGCAGGGAACCAATTACAAGTTCGGAATAATTGATACCGAAGGAAAAGTAATTGTTTACCCGAAGTATAACCAGGTTTTTCCTTTTAATGAGGGACTTGCAGTTGTAAGTGAAATGGATAAAAAACACCAGGAAACCTTTTTTATAATTGATGTGAATGGAAGAGTAATTAAAGAATTTAAAAAAGCCGGGAATGATAAGTTCTACTTGATTTCCGGTTTTAACGAAGGACTCGCTATAATTAATAAAGGGTATGGTCATATTAGGGGATATGTTGATACGAAAGGAAAAACAGTAATCGATTATCAATTTAGGAATATAAGACCGTTTAGCGATGGAAGAGCTTTTGTTGATAAGATCGATAAGAAAACAAGAGAAATTACTCAAGGTTATATTGATAAAAGAGGGAAGTTCGTTATAGTTGTAGAACAGCCTAAGTTTTAGCAGGTAGTTTTTAGTGCTTACATTGTAAATTAAAATTAGTGGCTATTCGTGTTATTCGTGGCAACCCTTTTTCTGCCACGAATGGCACTAATGTTCACTAATAATCAATCCTCCGGGTTAAATAGCTCTCCGATCACGGAGTTTATTGTATCGTAGTCGTATCCTTTAGAAAATAGGAATGAATATACTCTCTGTTTCAGTTTGAGTTTATCGTCAATTCGTTTTTGAAGCGATGCAAGTTTCTTAGTCGCAATCTCTTTTGCCTGTTCAACCTGGTTACTGCCTGTATCAAGACTATTAAGCAGATTTGAAATTATATTTCTATCAATTCCTCTTTTAATCAATTCGGCTTTTATCTTGTTAATTCCCGATTTTTTTCGAAGGAGTAATTCTGCAGTAAAGCGGTCTGCAAATTCTTTATCGTTAAGTAAACCGGATACTTTTAAGCTGTTAATTACTTCATCAATAAGTTCACTGTCGAACTTCTTTTTGCGTAATTTGTTTTTTAGTTCGTATGCAGAGTGAATTCTTCTTCCAAGAAAATTGAGTGCGGATTGTTTGATTTTATATTTTTGATTCTCGTTTAATAAAGCGGTATATATTTCATCGGAAACCACATCATTTTTTCTCAAGCCGAATTTAAGAACAACTTCTCCCGAGATAATAAGTGTTTCATCATTATCAAGGTGAATTGAAACATTAACGCCGTCTTTTGCAGTTATCCGGTTGATTATCATTTATTTCAGACCAATAAAAAACCGGGCGTTACTGCCCGGTCTTGAATTATAAAAATGTTATTTGTTTTTCTTTCCTTTTTCCTGGGGAATTTCAGGTTTTTGTTCCTGGGTTTCCTCCTTTGCAAGTCCGATTTTAACACGAACTTCATTAGCAAGTTTATCAAGAACTTCCGGGTATTCGATCAATTTGTTCTTCATTTGCTCGCGTCCCTGGAACCTGTCTTCACCGTAAGTGAACCATGCACCGCTTTTTTTAATTATCCCGATATTAACACCGAGATCAATTAAATCGCCGATCTTATTTATCCCTTCGTTGTAAAGGATATCGAATTCAACTTCTTTGAACGGGGGAGCAACTTTACTCTTTACTACTTTAACTTTAGTGCGGTTCCCGATAACGTCCGTACCTTCTTTAATTGCAGCAATCCTACGAATATCAAGACGAACAGAAGCATAAAATTTAAGGGCATTACCGCCTGTTGTAGTTTCGGGATTCCCGAACATAACACCGATTTTACTTCTCAATTGATTCGTAAATATTACAGATGTTTTAGAACGTGATATAGCTCCCGTCAGTTTTCTTAAAGCCTGGGACATCAATCTTGCCTGCACCGCCATATGAGCATCACCCATATCACCTTCGATTTCTGCACGTGGAACAAGTGCGGCAACGGAATCAATAACAATAATATCTATGGCGTTGCTTCGTACAAGTGTATCTGCAATTTCAAGAGCTTGCTCACCGAAATCCGGTTGTGAAAGAAGCAGGTTGGATGTATCCACATTTAATCTTTTTGCGTAGTTTACATCCAGTGCATGTTCTGCATCTATAAAAGCTGCAAGTCCGCCCATCTTTTGAGCTTCTGCAATAATATGAAGGCAGAGAGTAGTTTTACCGCTTGATTCAGGTCCATAAATTTCAATTATTCTTCCTCTCGGAATACCACCCATACCAAGCGCCCAATCAAGTGAAAGTGAGCCTGTCGGAATAGCTTCGACAGGGTTAATTACACCATCGCCGAGTTTCATTATTGATCCTTTACCGAAATTCTTTTCAATCCCGGCGATTGTATCTTCTAATATTTTAAGTCTCGTTTCCTTGTCCTGTGTCATTTTCAATTCCTTTATTAAGTTTATATTTAATTACTTCCCGGTATACCGACCCTGTAGGCAGCAAAGTACTTTCAGTAACTGAAATCTCGTCGGTAAAAAATGTAATTGGTTCAAATTTCTGTTCTAAAACTTTTTCTAAGAATGCCGGGCTTTCATGTCCTCTTAATCTTAGTAAAGTAAGATGCGGAACAAATGGACGTTCATCTTTTTCAATGCCTATTTCCGCAAGAACATCGTTAATTTTTTCGATTAAAGGATGAATAGCGGGTTTAACTTTAACTCTCATCCAAACAATTTTCGGCATTTTTTTTACGTAAAAGAATTCGAATTTATAGGCTTCGCAATTAAACCCGTTACTCTTTTTAAGGAACTTAAGTTGTTCTTTAACCTGGGGAATAACTTCGTCGCTAACTTCACCAATAAATTTAAGTGTCAGATGGATTTTCTTTTTTGATTCCCACCTGAAACGGCTTGATTCGGGAATAGCTTCCCTAATTTGAACGATTCTTCTTTTTACGTCCTCCGGAACGTTTAATGAAACAAATAATCTAGACATTGTTTTCTATCCCTAGTATATATTTTCTTAATAATTCCAGAGCAGCATAAGATGCTCTCTGCTTGTTTAATAATCTATCGTCGGCAAAGTTGAATCTTTGAGCTGTACAAACATTCCGATCACACAAACCAATATAAACAGTTCCAACCGGTTTATCAACACTTCCGCCACCCGGTCCCATAATACCGGTTATAGCAAGACCTATATCGGTTCCGCTGATGGCTCTAATTCCTTCAGCAAGCTGGCGTGCAACTTCAAGACTAACAGCACCGAATTTGGCGATTAAGTCTTCGTCAACTTTAAGCAATTCAA
>DAIRET010000040.1:0-19189 GCA_036795455.1 Ignavibacteriaceae bacterium | reverse complement strand
TCCCGTTTAGAAGCAAAATCGTATCGAAGACAGCATTCCGCATCTACGATGCTTGGATGTTTATCTCACATTTCTCCCACGGTTTCCAAAACTGAAACTATTGAAACAGTTGATCATTCATTAGGCTTACAGTTGATTGCACCCCGATAAATCGAGGTGTTAATTAAAAATGGGACGCTGATTTATTATGATAAGTCATGATTTTTATGATTAATTATTGGAAAACATTTGATGATGAAAAACGAAACCCAAGAGATTAAGATTTCAAAACCTCTGTTAACGATAATTACAACAACAATCCTTATTTGGAAGATAATTTAACATTGGTTGAAAAAGTAAAATTATTTCTTCTTTTCCCTTCTCGAATAAAAATATCCTGATCGGCTTCCGTATATTGATATTCCAACTTAATCGAAGCCTCATCAAGTAAAAAATAGTGTAAACCTGTAGTTATAGCATATGTTTTAAGCCCATTATTTGTTTGATAAATACCTCCAGTAATGAAACCGTCAGGATCGTTTATCATATCACCCATTATTGATAGTTTAAGTCTTTCAGTTACAGAAAGTCGAAATGCAATTAACCCTGAATAAAATGATGCCGGTTTATCCGGAGAATTCTTTTTTGAATTTGCCTGCATTGAATAATCGATTTGTGCAATTATTGTAAGAAAATCAGTCGGTATAAAAGTTAAAACCAGATTATTGAAAATATTGAAATAAGATTTGCCGTAGTTCTCTCCTTCGTCCCCTACCTCATTTGTATAATTTATGGTCAGTTTTTTCGAAGGTTTATATTGAAGAGATAATCCGAGAGATTTATTTGTATTGTTTGCTGATAAAACATTATAACTATTGTGCAGGGAAATCTGGTAAGATAGTTCTTCGCTAAAAACAGATTGATAACGTATTCCTAATATATTGCCCGGTTGGCAGAAAGAAGCTATACTTGTATTAGTAAACCAGTTATCAATACCAATACTTTCAAATCCGAAAGGTGAACCGATGTATCCAAAATCCAGCCAGCTATTTTCTCCTGTTTTATACCCGAAGTATGCTTTTTTAATTGTTCGAATAACTTGTTTTTCAACAGGTGTGCGTAATTGAGGAACATCTCCGAAATGTAAACCGCCAGCAAATCGCAGTTTATTACTATTATGTTGCATTTCAAAAGAAAAATAGTTCAATCGAAATTCATTATTAAAAGGTGCTGAACCGGCAAGTCTTCTTTCATTTGCTTTTGGGTTCTGATTTGTAGCAAAGTCATAAGAATAATAGACATCCATCGTTGTAATTAGCTTTGTATTCATTAAAAATTTCTCAATTAACGAGTTTTCATTCGTTTCTTGCGGAAACACCTCAGAGGATGAGATTATCAACAATACTGCAATAAGAATCACGTTTTTCATACGGCAATCTTTCGATTATTTAATTGATAAAAAAGAAAAAGCCTTGTATTTACTACAAGGCTTTAGTCGGAACGGCGGGATTTGAACCCGCGACCCCTTGAACCCCATTCAAGTGCGCTACCCGGGCTGCGCTACGTTCCGTTATAATATTTTCAATATTTTTTCAAGGGTTTCCTTCACTTCAAGAAGGTCTTTCCTTAATTGTGATTTTTTTCCTGATTCTTCATCTTTATTTGCAGAAACAAAGATTTTCAAATCGGAATCATCTTTATCAACCTTAGTCTCTTTTTCATTATTAACGGAATAATTTTCCAAAACCCGCTTTGCTCCCTCAATAGTATATTTTTTTTCTCTTAAAAGAGATTTAATATAAAGGATAAGATGAATATCTTTGTTTGAATATACTCTATTCCCAGCCCGGTTCTTTTGTGGTTTTAAAAGGTCAAACTCTGTTTCCCAATACCTAAGAACATACTGTTCCACTTCGGTAATACGGCTTACCTCGCTGATAGAGTAGTAAAGCTTCTTTAAACTAAAGTCTCGCATAAACTTAAATAAAATTTTGAACTAAAATAAGTAATCATTTTAATAAAAGCAATTAGAAAATCGACTATGCAAGATACTTTAATCTAATCGCATAACTATTATGTATCTTTCAATATAATTCAGCCGGTAAAGTCAAACTATTTTTTTTACGGTTTTTCGTTAATAATCTTCTTTAAGGCAAAAACTGCCGAGATATAGCTGAGTTCTTTCAACCCGGCTATGTAACCGTTACAAACCGAAGCAGTTATCATGTTGTGCCTAAATTCTTCTCTTGAAGCTATATTCGATAAATGTACTTCAATTTTGGGAATACTGCATGTTTCAAGGGCATCTCTGATAGCGACTGAAGTATGTGCATATCCGCCCGGATTTATTATCATTCCATCAAACACTGTGGTGCTCATTTGAATTTTATTGATTATTTCTCCCTCAATATTTGATTGAAAAAAGAAAAAATCAGTTTCCGGGAATTCTTCTTCAATCTTTAAATTTATGTCATCTAAGTTTAATCTCCCATATTGAGTAGAATCTCTTTCCCCAAGCAAGTTCAAATTCGGACCATTTATTATTACTATTTTCATGTTTCCTCTGTCAAAGTATCAATAATTTCTCTTATTCTTGGAGATAAGTAGATTTGCTCTATTCCGAGTTCTTTTAAGGCTGTAGCAAGAATGGTTGCCTTTTTCTGACTATTGTTGAACTTATTTATTACAACAACTTTTTTATCTTTAATTAAGCAGTAACCTCCCTTGAAATCTCCTTTTTCAAATCGTATAGTTGCTCCTAACTGCTGGGCAAGTTCTTTCAATTCCTCAATAAAATCTTCGAATTCTTTTTCTTTAATTTTCATTCGTTTTCTTTGTAAACGGTTTTAAAATGAACATACATATCACTGCAAAATATGATGCGATTTCTATAATCGGAAAACTACTCAATACTTTGAATCTTTTTATTGTGAGAGTCAATATATCGTTCGGGTTGAAAACTCCTGAATTTACTGCACTGAAAATCTTGTAATCAATTGACAAAAGATACAATTCAAACGGAGCAGTAAATAAAATGATTACTGTAATAATGAAAAGCCAGCCATTATTCTTAAGTTTTAACTTGGTAGTAAAAAGAAAAATCAGGAATCCAACTATAAAAACCGGGTATGTTATAAGCGTTAATGTTAAAATTGGATTTTGACTAAAAAAAACTACATCCAGGCTCGCAGGATTAAAGAAATCTTTCAGTAAGTAATCTCTTTCCTGGAACAATTGAAATCCTATCAACACCCTCGAAACGTACCCGCCCAGCCATAATGCTCCGGCTATAAAGGTTACAGGTAGAATAATTTTTTGAATTCTTGACAATTCCATATTTTTACTTTCAAATTTACAACGCAAATATATATAAATATGAATATTGCATCAATTGACATTGGAACAAATACAATACTTTTTTTAATCGTTGAAGTAGATTTTATACTGAAAAAAATCGTGAAACACCTTTACAGCGATTATAAAATTCCTCGAATCGGTGAAGGAATATTGCTCAGCAATCAAATCAAGGAAACAAAGATTACCGAATTGATTGCTACTCTAACTGAATTCAAAAAGCTTGCTGCAGATTATAATTGTGATGTAATAATTGCCGGAGGTACTAATCCGTTCAGAATTGCTCAAAACAAGGAGCATGTTATTGATGTTGTATTAAAACAAACCGGAATTACTATTAAGACATTAACTCCGTACGATGAAGGAAGACTTGGATATTTGGGAGCAGTTTCCGGTTTTGTATCAAAGAGTGAAAAAACCATTGTAATCGATATTGGTGGGAGCAGTACTGAACTTTCAATTGGTAACGGGACAAACTTTGAATTTTCAAAAAGCTATCAAGTAGGGGCAGTTACTTTGAGTGAGATTTATTTGAAAAATAATCGGATAGAACACTTACAAGCTAAAGAACTTAACTCTTTTTTTTCACATATTTTAGCAGATTTAACTATACACTTTTCAGAATTTGATCAGGTAATTGCGTTAGCAGGAACTCCAATCACACTTTATTCACTAATCAACAAAATCACTGAAATTGATGAAACAATAATTGAAGGGAATACTTTATCCTCAATCCAAATAAACGAAATGACGGAGCATTTATTAACCCTATCAGTCGATGAAATCTTGAAAAGTTATTCACCTCTAATTAAAGGACGAGAAGATGTAATTCAAACCGGGGCAATGCTTCTGTCATTTATCATTAATCAATTGAATGCTAATGAGATAATAGTATCAACAAAAGGCATCCGTTACGGATTAATTCTTGATTATCTATCTACGATTTCTGATACGTGTTCTGAATAATTGTATCCTTTTTAACATCATTCGGATATATATCCGGATAATCAAGAGTAAAGTGTAATCCCCTGCTCTCTTTCCTCATTTGCGCTGATTTAACAATTAAATGGGAGCATGTAATTAAATTTCTCAATTCCAACAATGAAACGAATACTTTTGTTTTCTTGTAAAAATCTTCCACTTCATTGTAAAGATTTTGGATTCTCCGTGACGCAAATTCTAAACGTAAATCACTTCTTACAATACCAACATAATCGGACATTAGTTGGTTGAGTTCTTTAATTCCATGAGATATAAGAACCTTTTCATCGGCAGAAAGTAAATCGGAATCATCCCAATCAGGAATCAACGGGAAAGCATCATCATAATTAGAAAGAAATTGTTTTAGATTAATTGCAGCACGATTAGAATAGACAAGTGCTTCAAGAAGTGAATTACTTGCCAATCTGTTTGCCCCATGTACACCAGTCATTGCCACTTCGCCCGTTGCATATAATCCGGCTAAAGATGACCTGCTGAATTCATCAACTACAACACCGCCACAAGCGTAATGAGCAGCAGGTACAACTGGAATCATATCTTTACAAATATCAATACCGCGCCTTAAGCATTCAGCATAAATATTTGGGAAATGGTCTATTATCTCATCCTTTGTCTTGTGAGTAATATCAAGAAAAACAAAATCATCACCGGTTCTTTTCAACTCAGAATCAATAGCCCTGGCAACAATGTCTCTCGGAGCTAATTCTTTTCTTGCATCATATTTTTCCATAAATGCGATTCCATCCTTTGTTCTTAGAATGGCACCAAAACCGCGCACTGCTTCCGAAATTAGAAACGCTTGTTTTTTTTCATTGGCAGTTGATGTCGAATACAAAGAAGTTGGATGAAACTGAATGAACTCCATATTCCCCACCTTTGCCCCTGCTCTATAAGCTATTGCATAACCATCTCCAGTCGCAATTGAGGGATTTGTTGTATGAAGGTAAACCTGCCCCAATCCTCCTGTGGCAAGTACAGTTGCTTTCGATAAAATCTTTAAAACTACATTTTTTTCAATATCAAGTACATATGCTCCCCAACAGTGCCTATTGTCCAGAGGAAGATGTTTTAGGTTATTTATATTGTGCTCGGTAATCAGATCAATTGCTTGAGAATTCTCAATTATTTGTATGTTTTTTATTGAGTTAGCCTTATTAATTAATGCTCGCTCAACTTCTTTTCCGGTTAAATCTTTTGCATGAACAATCCTTGGTAGTGAATGTCCCCCCTCTTTCGCTAAATCAAGTTTGCCATCTTTTAAAGTAAATTGTGTACCAATCTCGATTAGTTCTTTTATTCTTTCAGGTCCTTCATGAACCATAATTTCTACCGATTTCCTATTGCACAGACCTGCTCCGGCAATTAATGAATCGTCTATATGCTTAGAGAAAGAGTCTTTTTGATCAAAAACCGAAGCTATGCCCCCTTGAGCATAGTTAGTATTTGATTCAGTTTTTTCTTTTTTTGTTACTAAAATTACCTTTGCAAATTCCGATGCTTTGATAGCCGTAAATAGCCCGGCAATACCGCTTCCGATTACTAATACATCTGTTTCTAATTTCATATTTTTTTACTTAATAGTTAAGTTATACTTCCTTTAATGAACTGAATGTAAAAGGAGCAGAGGAAGTATAAACATAAGAAAAATCATGAATGCTCCTAATACAATTGAACTAAAAATATTTTTAACTTGCTGTTTAATAGCAACTACTGTTAATATCATACCCCATAAAAAAAGTAAAATCTCAAAACTCATGAAAATATATGCAAAAGTATTTTTTACTAGAAAAGGAGAAGGCTCCGGATAGAACAATGTCTCTCCAAAAACGGCAATTTCAAGTGGAAACAAAAATAAAGTTCCAATTATAACCGGCATTAATGCGTAAGTGAGTATTGAAAAATTGTCTTTAAATCTCGTTTTCAAATCCTTTATTCTTGCTAAAGCGCCTATTAGCAAACTAATAAAAGTTAAAATTGCCAAAGTATAACCGAAAAAGAAAAAAATTGTTAAAAAATTAATCGTAACAGGAACTGAAAAATAAGGTAATACGATAGCACAGGTTAGAAATACTTTTAAGGCAATTAACACCGTATGCAGAAAAATAAAATTTTTGTTTTCGGATTGAATAATTTTCCGGAAAGCTTCTCCCGGCGAATCAATAAGTTTACTTATGATACTCCATAAATCAATATTTACAGTTTTATCTCTTAGAATTGAATTGCATTTTTCGCAATTCAAATAATAAATGGGGTTTTCATGCCGGCAGGAATTACAAATCAACATAATAGTGTTTTCTTCATCAAAAGTGATACTTAAAATTCAAATTTAAACCGTTATCTTCAGTAACAGAGAAATCAAAAAGATGAGCATCAACGTAAGCATCCACAAGCGTTGCAAGATATGCCAAACCGATATAGATAGCAAATAAGTCCCTTTGATCTCTGTAAAACTCCCTGTTGATCTTATTATTAGATAACCCGGTTTGAAGATAAAGTTTTTTATAGTCCCAATAGTTATTATGATTATCAACGTAATTGTAAATTAGCCATGAAAATATTCCAGCTACTACCGGAATTTTCCAGTATGATTCGTTGTATAATTGTCCCCAGCCGGGAATGATCGCACTTCTTAGAACGGCTCCCCAGGGTGATTTTTGCATTTGGAAGAGCGTGTCCTCACTGCTCTCTACTGTTCCGGTAGTATCATTCTGAACCTGTGCTATGCACGGTGTTGAGAGAATAAGAATGACAAATAGTTTAATAATTATTCTTTTCAATGATTTCAAACAATTCAATTAGTCTTTCCAATTCGTCAGCCGAGTAAAACTCGACAACAATTTCACCTGAACCTGATGAAGTTTGACGGCATATTATTTTGGTCCCGAACAATCTACGCAACCGGTCCTCCAGAGCTGATAAATCCGCATTTTTATTTTTGAATGATATTCCACTTGACTGAACCGTTCTTTTACCGCTATCCCCTGTCAAATATTTCTTTACAAGCTGTTCAACCTTTCTAACAGAAAGATTATTCTCTTTTATTCTATTCAGAATTTCAACCTGGACGGCATTATCATTCACGTTGATTAAAGCCCGAGCATGCCCCATCGAAATAGAATCAGTGATTAATGCCTCTTTTACTTCTTCCGGCAGCTTGAGCAATCTTATTGAGTTTGCAACTGTAGAACGATCCTTCCCTACCCTTTCAGCAATCTGTTCATGGGATAGATTACACTCTTCCATAAGACGTTTATAAGCTAAACCGACTTCAATCGGGTTAAGCCTCTCCCGCTGAATATTCTCAATTAATGCCATAGCAAGCATTATCTCATCAGAAACAACATCAAGTATATAAGCGGGAATAGTCTTATACCCTATTTCTTTGAAAGCTTTTAATCGTCTTTCACCCGATATTAGTTGATACTTCTCTCCATGATACCTTCTTACAGTAATAGGTTGAATCAATCCATTTGTTAAGATTGACTTTTTTAACTCCTCCATCGCATCAGTATCGAAAGTCAACCTCGGTTGAAACGGGTTGGGAAAGATATCACTTACAGGAATTTTCGTAATTACTTCGGTTTCAGGATGGTTATTGAACTCGGCATTAACTGCTTGTTCACTTATTATAGTCTCATTTTTTGCCTGCGGTCTTATTAGCGCATCCAATCCTCTGCCCAATACCGGTGGTCTTATTTTACTCATTATGTAAACCCTCTGATTTGTTTTCTCTGCTTAAAAGTTCATGAGTAAGTGCAATGTAATTTTGAGCACCTGTAGAGACCGCATCGTAAAGGATAATCGGTTTTCCATGACTTGGTGCTTCTGATAATCTTACATTACGATGTATTATCGTATTAAAAACTTTTTCACCGAAATATTTCTTTACCTCTTCGGCTACCTGTTGCGACAGTTTTAACCTTACGTCATACATTGTGAGTAATACACCTTCAATACTAAGGTCTTTGTTAAAATTTTGCTTTATTATATTGATTGTATTCAATAACTGCCCTAAACCTTCGAGTGCAAAATACTCGCACTGTACGGGAATTAGAACCGAGTTAGATGCCGTCAATGCGTTCAAAGTCAATAACCCTAATGAAGGAGGACAATCAATAATCAAGTATTCATATTGATTATCAATTGAAGCGAATGCTTTTTTTAAGATAGTTTCTCTTTCAGATAAATCAATCATTTCAATTTCTGCCCCAACCAGATTAATATTGGATGGAAGAATATCGAGAAATTGAATAGGTGTAGTTTGTATTACTTTATCAATTGTATTTGTTCCGATTAAAACGTCATATATTGAAGGGTCTGCACCAACAATCCCCACTCCTGAAGTTGAATTGGACTGCGGGTCAATATCAACAAGGAGCGTTCTTTTTTCCGATGCAGCAAGTGAAGCGGATAAATTAATTGCTGTTGTAGTTTTACCCACTCCCCCTTTTTGATTTGCAACTGTTATTATTTTCGTCATTAAATAGTATCTTATTTAAAATGAAAAAAGATTATATATCGATTTCCTGTCCAAACTCCAGGACCATCGCTACTTTATTAATTTTTTCAACCTTTTGTTTGAAAAGATTCGGGTCTGCTTCAATCACAGGAAACGTATTGTAATGAATCGGAATTGCCACTTCAGGGTTTGCTAATTCTACAGCTTTAACCGCATCATCAATTCCCATAGTAAAATTATCACCAATCGGCAAAAGCATATAATCTATTTTATTCAATTCTCCGATCAGTTTCATATCATAAAACAATCCCGTATCGCCTGTATGATAAATTGTTTTCCCGTTAATCATTAAAAGAACACCCGAAGGCTCACCCGCATAATAATTATCCGGTGTCATTGACCCGTGATGGGCAATTGTAAATTTAACCCTTCCGAAATCGAAAGCAAAACTGCCCCCGATGTGCATATTGTGAGCATTGAAACCTTTGGCAATACAATAATTTGCCAGTTCATTAACGCAGATAAAAGTTGAATGGCATCTTTTAGCGATTTTAAAAGCATCGCCAAGATGATCCCCGTGCCCGTGTGTAAGAATAATATAATCAGCCGATACATCATCCGATTTAACTGGAGAAGTAGGATTTCCATCAAAGAACGGATCGATCAATATCTTTTTTTCGCCTGTATTTATTAAAAACGCAGAGTGAGAAAAATACCTTAATTTCATTTCTGTTCCTTCTTTATTTAATGATGTTTAAAATCTTTTTTAATAACTTACTATGGAAAAACTTCATTAGCTCCAGTTTGATATTCGATTCGATATCAATTTTATCTTTGTTTATCTTATCGATTAATGTAACAATACGTTTGCTATTCACTTTCCCGGAAATGTACTTTTGAATTACATCAAGGTCTCTGCCGATTCCGGTCTTATCCTGAAGCGATTCAACTTTCCTGTAAAACTTATCAATATCTTTAATACTGAAGCAATTTGAAAACACCTCAAGCGAATACCGGACTCTCCGGATTGCAATTCTTACCTGGTGTAAATTCTCTTCTTCGGGATTTGATAGGTAAATAGAAATTTTATCCAGAAGAGTACCGAGCCTATTCTTTAATGTAACTTTCGCACTTTTGATGAAAGAGGAGTCGGATGACAATTCTTTCAATGTCCATTTCTCAATACTCATATCAATCCGATATAATGTAAAAATTCGTAAAACGAATCTAAAAAGGGAAACCGAATAAAAAAAGTCCATTTGATTTTTTTTTGAATAAAAAAACTATCAGCCTCCCGTTACGGTTTGCAAATACTTATTTTTTCTTAAAAATACTTTCAAAAAGAGACATGAAGTTCTTATTCTTTGTGTCTTTAGAAAGACGTAGTAGTCTTTTCTTTAACGCGTCTTTTGAAAGCCCACGAACAAGAATACCGTTTTCGGCAATTGAAATACTACCCGTTTCTTCCGAAACAATTACACTCAGAACATCAGCCTGCTCGGAAATTCCAAGACCGGCACGGTGCCTCATTCCCAGCGATTGACCATCATAAGAAGTATTAAGTGAAAGAGGCATTGTACATCGAACAGCTTCAATTAAATCATTCTTTACTACTACCGCACCATCGTGTAGGGGAGAACGCGGGTAAAATATTGAGCGGAGTAATCCCTTCGATAGTTTTGCATTTATTATTTCCCCGGTTTCACTAAATCCACGGATACCTGCGGATTTAATTACGACTATTAAAGCTCCGTGCTGATGCTGAGACATTTCAAAAGCTGCATCTGCAATTATACTTGCATAAGTTTCATCTACTTTGAACTGAAAACGCAGTAACGGATTTCTTCCAAGTATAACAAGTAGTCTTCTTATTTCAGGCTGGAATAAAATAATAAACGCAATTATCCAAATATCGGTTACAAACTTCAGCAGCCAGCTTAATGCTTTTAGATTGATAGCCTGAGCAGTAAATGATAGAATCAATACTACAACCAGACCGAGAAAGATCTGTAAAGCAATAGTGCCTTTTAAAACCGAATAGAGTTTATAAAGGATGAAAGCAACTATTGCAATATCAACAAGATCTAAAAAGTTGACTGTAACAAATCCTATTTTTATCAGTTCAAACATATTGATTTTTGTTCGTAAACGTATAAATATCTTTTATCATTTTACCCAATATACTATTATGCGTTCTAATAATCTTTGCTCCATTCATCAATGCAATTGTTTCCGAGATTGCTGTTGCTTCATCCCTTTCATTTACTTCCAAATGGAGTGATTTACCGAGAAAAGATTTTCGCGACAGTCCCATTAAAATCGGATAACCCAAACTCTTGAAATCATCAATCCTGTTAAGAATTGAATAATTATCTTCTACGGTTTTTCCGAATCCGATTCCCGGATCAACAATTATTTTTTTTATACCCGCATCAACTGCTTTAAGCGATTGTTTTTCAAGATGATCATAAATATCGGTAATTACATTATCATACTTTACAAAATTCTGCATCACTTTTGGGTGTCCGCTTGTGTGCATTATAATGTAACCGGCGTTAAACCTTGCCACTACATTAAGTATATCAGGGTCAAATAACCCGCCGCTAATATCATTAATGATTGATACTCCGAGATTAAGAACTTCTCCGGCAACTCTTGATTTATAAGTATCAACAGAAATTACAGCATCGGGAAATTCTTTTAATATTGATTCGATCACTGGAACTATTCTTCTTAATTCTTCATCCCCGCTGATTGATTCTGAGCCGGGTCTTGTCGACTCACCGCCGATATCGATAATATCAATACCATCATGAAGCATTTTAATTGCAATATCAATCGCTTTATCAGTTGAGAAATACTTACCCCCATCCGAAAATGAATCAGGAGTAATGTTTAGAATTCCCATAATGTAAGGACGATTAAAAATAAAATCTCTTCCCCCAAATTGATATGATTGATTGCCATACCTTAAATAGTTTTCAATACTATCCGATATTGTTCCGCAGACTTCGGCTTCATTATCAAATATGAACGGCAGATTACGGAATTCATTGTAATATGAAACTATTAAACAGTTATCTTTATTACGAAAAAATTTGCACCCGCTATTCTGTAGTAAATTTTCAATTTTATTGATCACCTCAACATCATACAAATTCCGGATTTCTACACCTATAAGGTTTTTGCATTCAACGTCGATTGCAATATTATATTTCTCTTTATATTGAAGTTGAGTTTCATACTTAGAGAAATTGACAACCTGCGAAACCATACCCGGGATTAATTCTTTAATCTTTTCTGAAAAGCTATTTTACCATTTAACACAGTATTGATAACTTCAAATTGATCGTTCATAATTACAAGGTCTGCATCCTTACCAACTGCAAGAACTCCTTTATGCCTTGAAATACCCAATACTTTAGCACCATTCAATGAAGCCATTCTAACTGCATCCGTTATTTTGGCATTAGCTAAGTTAGTAATATTTTTTATCGCCATGTTAAGTGTTAAAGTACTACCGGCAAGGGTTCCATCAGTTAGATATGCTTTGTTTCCCTTCATAATTACTTTCTGATCAGCAAATTCATATTCGCCTTCATGCATACCGCCTGCCCGGATTGAATCTGTTATCAACACAATACCATCGCTGCCTTTAAGTTTAAGGAGCAATTCCATTACTGCCGGATGAACATGAAAATTGTCGGCAATCAATTCAATCTTCAGTTCATTCCTCAACAAAGAACTTAGTACAACACCGGGATCGCGGTGATGTAATTGTTTCATCGCATTAAAAATATGGGTTACATGAGCAGCACCGTTATCTATTGCAACTTCAATTTCATCATACTTTGCCATTGAATGCCCGATAGAAACAACAACACCTTTTTTAGAAGCTTCTCTAATAACTTCAACCGCACCCGGCAGTTCTGGAGCAATGGTCATTATCTTTATCATTCCATTTGATGCTTCCCACATCTCTTCCCAGGATTTTTTACTCGGAGTCCATAAATATCCTTCATTCATAGCGCCTTTTAATTCCTTGTTCAGGTAAGGTCCTTCCATATGGATACCGAAAATATTTGATTCGGGGTGACTGATAATATATTTTGATACTCTTTCAAGGTCAGATAATAATTCATTTTTCGGTTTAGCGAAAAGCGAAGCGAGTAGCGTTGTTGAGCCATGTGATAAAAAGTAGTCTGCGATTGTTTCAATACTATCAACTGATCCGTCCGCAAAACCATGACCGGCTCCACCGTGACATAAAAGGTCTACAAATCCCGGGGTAATCATAAGACCGCTACAGTCAATTACTTCCGTATCATCCGAAAAAGAGATATCTCCTTCTCTACCAAGGTTGGATATTATTCCGTCTTCAATTACAATTACGCTGTTATTTACAATTCTGAATGGGGTAATAGCTTTACCACCGATTAATGCAAGTTTCATTTTATTCAATATAAGTTTAATTAATAATTAGTTGTTTCAATTCCTTTGTGGCAGCGGTAATATTTTCTTTACCGAAAACCGCGTTGCCAGCAACGAATACTTCACATCCTGCATTTGATATTGAAACGATATTATCTTTCCCGATGCCGCCATCAACCTGAATTAAAAAATCGAGGTCGAACGAATTCTTTATATTTGCAGCTTCTTCAATCTTCCTGAATGTTTGATTAATAAATTTTTGTCCGCCGAAACCAGGGTTCACAGACATTATCAACACTAAATCGACAAGTTCAATAACTTCTCTTACAGATGAAACCGGTGTTGAAGGGTTAATCGCAACTCCCGGTTTACAGCCGAGTTCTCTAATCTTCGTAATTGTTCGATTTAAGTGAACGACTTCTTCCTGGTGAACTACAAGATAATCAGCACCGCTTTTTGCGAAATGCTCAAGTAAATTATCCGGGTTTTTAATCATCAAGTGAACATCTACAGGCAACGTTGTTGATTTTTTTACAGCTTCAATTACAATGGGTCCAAATGTAAGATTGGGAACAAACTGTCCGTCCATTACATCACAATGGATCCAATCTGCTCCTCCTTTTTCAACTAATGCAATCTGTTGGGCAAGGTTAGCCATATCCGCTGATAAAATTGATGGAGCTAATAGTTTATTCATTATTCAACTATCTCGTCATTTATTTCTACATTTCTTGTAACAAAGAGGTCTACTGCATCCCCGTTATTCAATTTCAAGCCCTGGCTTGGATACTGATCAATAATTGTATTTGGCAACACCGAAAAAGAAGGTTGATAATTAATCTTCCCGACTTTAAGCCCTGCATCTTTCAAAACTTTTTCAGCTTCGCTTAATGCCCTGCCAATTAAATCGGGAACCGGGATTGTCCCTTCAGAAGGACCGGCGCTTACAGTAATAGCAACTATATGCCCTTTCTTCAAACGAGTTCCTTCTTCATACTGTTGTTCAATAATCGTGTTTTTGGGATTACTGGAAGGGACTTCCGAAACAGCACCTATTTTTAATCCCAACCTATCCATTGTGAATCTTGCGTCAACCAGAGATTTGCCACGTAGTTTGGGAACCAGAACCGAAGCACTTCCGCCGCTGTAAATCAGATAAATTCTTCTTCCTTCTTTTACTGTTTCACCTGCAGGTGGTTTTTGAATTATTATTGTACCTTCGGGATAACGGGAATCGTATGATGTGTCCCCTACAATCGGGGTAAGATTGGAATCCTCTAATAACTGAATGCCATCATTAAGCAGCATTCCTGTAACTTTAGGCACCATTACTTCCGGAGAATAAACATATAATGGCATTATAACAAAGTTTAACAACAAAGCTAATACTATTAGACCAATGGAAAAGTAAATAAATCGTTTTATATATGGATGTTTTTTATTCGTTTTCATTGGTACAAATATATCAATTGTCATTTATCTAAACAAAAACTAAGGCTGTGTAAATATTGTAAAAAATCAAAAAGGCAAAGCCTAGATTAAATTGAAGCGGGAAGCCTGGGCTGTAATAGTTCTCTCTTTTTTGTGTTTCAGAAGATACGGTGATATTTAACAAAATCATCTGTTAGATAAGTGCTTATACTTGGCTTCTCTTCCGCCAGTATCCCTTTTAATTTTTGATAGAATTATTCACGAATCAATTGATTATTAGGTCAAAAGATAAATCGGTTTACCTATTTAAAGAAAGTTTGAATGTCGTTCCTTCTTTTTCTGATGTCGTGTAACTGATTTTTGCTTTCAGATATCTTTCCGTTATCAGTTTCATGCTATAAGTACCTAATCCCCTACCGGTACCTTTGGTAGAAAAAGAACGCATAAATATCTGTAATTGTGCTTCTTCTGGAATTACACCAGGATTATATACCGAGAAAGTAATTGCATCTTCATCAGAACTTGTGGTTAAAGTAACAATTTCTCCTTCGTCAATTGCTTCAAGAGCGTTTTTGGTCATATTACCGAGTACTCTCCTAATTAACAGCGGATCTGAATTGAATCGGATATTTTTGTCATCATACGAGATATTCAACTGCTTATTTTTTGCAACATCGCTATTGAAATAAAGATAAAAAACCTCATCTAAAATTGTATTGGAACAACACGGCACACTATTAACAGTAAGCTCATTCAATTCAGCTAATGAAAGTTCTCGCTGCGCTTGAATTTCATCGATTAACTTGTCAGCTAAACCCTGGATAATATTCTCAAATTCTTTCACTTCCTCCGGCGAAGCATCTTTTAGTAGTTCAGTAAATCCTTTTATACCCCCGGCGGTATTCAATACATCATGAAAGAAAATTCTTTCGAGCATCTTTCTTCTTTTTTCATCGGTAATATCCCACATCGTAAAAATTGAAAACCTTTCATTATCAATATCGATGGAGCGGGTCCATACTCTTAAATCCAAAGCATCGCCCGAATCCTTTGTTATTCGACATTCCTGAACATCAGAGATTCCATTAATGCTGTTAAGAATTGCAGCCAATGCCCCGCATGTACTACAGAATTTCGTTGTACCGCAACCACCCTCTGAAATATTAGCATTTTTACAGTTAAAAACTTCACCAGGACGTCTACCGAGATATTCTTCCTTGCGACCATTCGAGGACTCTTCAAGCTTGCTGTTAGCAAATACAATCTGCCTATTCTTATTCAAAACAAGAACAATATTAGGCATTGAATTCAGCATATAATTCAACATTTTATCTTTTATAAAATAATTATGCTGCGAAACAATAGTCCCTGCATCCGATCTTTCTGGTGAAGCATACTCTGTAAGCATGTTGGTCTTTCTTAATTATTTAATAATTTTCGTTCTATTTCACTTAGCAAAAATTTCATTTTATCCGGTTGAAGTATTAGAATATCATTTGTTGAAACTCCCGGCGGCATTGTGTAAAAGTTTTTTATCCTGTTATATAAATCAATAATTCTATTTGAAGGAACTGTATACATTAAATGCCAGAGAGTAATTGCGTCAAATTCACGCGATTCAAAAAGAATCATGTTCAATGCATCTTCTCCACCATTTTTATACAAATAGTTATCGAACGCTAACCTAAACTTATCTGAAGCCTTTGAACTAACCGGAATGTTTTTCATTGCCCCGAATTTTACTTCGTAGAAATAATCTTTAATTACTTTGAATGTAGTTCCCTTACCGGTCAATTCTACAAAACCACTATTAACAATAATTTTAAAGTTATTCATATCGTCAATGTAGCATTTGTAAGTAGTTCTATCCCCCTTTATTTCGTAATTCTTTGTTTTCAACAGAAAGCTGTTTTTAGTAAACAATTGAATTTGTGCTACTCCAATGTCTAATTGAGCAATTTTCTCTCCCATTGAGTTTTCAATTACTGATAACCCTGAGTTTGAAAATAAAAATATTCTACCGTTTTCAGGGATTGAAATTTCTACCTCTGCATTATCGAAAGTTTTTACTTTTTGTTTTACCTTTATTTCATTCAATTGCTGGTTAACCGGTAAAACAGTGTATTTCCCTTTTTCTGTTTTAACTTTCCAGGATGATCCATTCTGAAAATAGTTATAAAGAAACGTTGATATTAATAAGAATACTATAAAAGCTAAAACATATACAGTTCTCCTGTCAGTCAGAAATTCCGATATTTTATCAAAATCAATACTCTTTCCCGACTTTTTTTTCTTTACTATTTCAATAATCTTTTTGTGTACTTCTGCTTCTTTTTTCTTTCTCTCTTTTTTTTCTTTTTTTAAGCTGTTATAGCTCTCATTTGATATTAGTGTATTCCGCTCTTTTGTAGTATAGGCTGAAAGTACCAATATCTCATTTGAGATTTCATTAAAGAGCGAAACATGAGGTTCAATACTTACTGCTAAATCATTTAATTCAGTATAGTATTCTCTTAGTTTATTCATTTCAAGATAACAGTTTTTGCAGTTCAACAAATGATTTTCAACTTTTGATTTCTGCACCTCGGACAAAAGATTTCGAACATAGTAATCCATGCGAATATCATTTTGGTTACATGTGGGACTTTTAATTCCGAGTAATTTTTTTCTTGCACTAATTACTGTTTCTTCCTCCTTTTTTATTTCAAACCCCATTAAAAGTTCGAAAGATTCTTTTACGGAATACCCTTCCACATCATTAAAAATGAGAAGAAGTCTGTCAAATAGTTCTGCCTTGAGGAATTTCAAATCCAACGGAGAAGTCATTTCAGAACCCTCCTTTACAGCCTGCACAAAATCATTCTGTTCTCTAAATTTCAGTACATCGTTTCTTATCGCTTCCAGGCATTTATATATTGTAATTCCCCGCAGCCAGTTTTGAAATGAATCTTCCTCCCTTAGATTACAAATATCTTTCCATGCGATTAGGAACACTGATTTTGTAATACTGCACGCAGTTTGATGGTCAGCAAGTAACCGCAGACTGAGTGCGTAGACCGAACCAATATTCAGTTCGCATAGCTTTACATATGAGTTTCGGTTCTTGTTTTGAGCTGCTTTTACAAGATTACGTGTATACTTATTATCCATAAATTTATTGAATTACTAACTTTTAAAACCTTTCAATTCATTTCAAATCGGTCATAAATTGAATCAAAGTTAGAGAAAAATAGTTATTAAGTCAAATGTACTATTATTCCCGGATGTATCAATTGATACACCATACAGTAAAATTCCGTGTAGCTGTATTTAGTAAACAATGGTTAGTAAAATAAATTTAGTCAATTCGAATACTAAAAAAATAAAACCTTTGTAAACGTATACAAAATCATTAAATTTGGTACAAGATTTTTGCGCCCGTAGCTCAACTGGACAGAGCATTTGACTTCGGATCAAAGGGTTGAGGGTTCGAATCCTTCCGGGCGTACTTTTATTTGATTATTTATACCGTCAATACTTTTGAATGCTTTTTACCGAAGACAATTATAAACATATGTTTACTGCTTTACAGCTTGCAGAAACCGCGATGTACGAAAATGAAGTTCCAGTGGGGGCTGTTGTTGTTTTTAATAATAAACCTATCGGTAAGGGATACAACCAGGTTAATAAGTTGAATGATGCTACCGCACATGCAGAAATGATTGCCATTACATCGGCTTCAAATCAACTTCAAACATCAATCCTCACCGAATGCGATTTATACGTAACTCTTGAACCTTGTATTATGTGTATCGGAGCAGCTTTGAATTCAAGAATTAAAAACATTTATTTTTCGATTTTCGACCCGAAGTTTGGTGCTTGCGGTTCCCTTTATAATCTTGCGGTCGACGGTAAATACAACCATAAAATAAACATCTTCAGCGGTATTTACGAGGATGAAAGTAGAAATCTTATGAAACGTTTTTTTCATAACTTAAGAAATGATAAATCAAACGGATCGGTTAATTGAATTACACAAAATGATAACAGTGTTTTTAATAAATAGAATGAAACCTTTTTGTATAAAGGAGCAGCAATGAGACTAATTTTATTCGGTTCACCAGGGGTTGGTAAAGGAACACAAGCAAAGATATTAAGTGATAAATTGGGTATCCCGCATGTTTCAACCGGTGATATTTTAAGGCAATCCGTTAAGGATAAAACCGAAATCGGTCTTAAAGCAAAAAAATTAATGAATGCGGGTGAACTCGTCCCCGATGAGATTATGATTGTAATAATTAAGGACTTCCTTCAAAAACCAGAATTAGAAAAAGGCTTTATTCTTGACGGTTTCCCGCGTACTCTTCATCAAGCTGAATCTCTTGAAAACTTACTGTGCGAACTTAAAATAAAGGATGTAATTTTAATCAATATTTATGCCCCTGATGAAGAGATAATAAAACGTTTGACTAACAGAAGGGCTTGTAAAAAGTGCGGTCATATTTTTACACTTACCGAAATTGAAGGACTGGAAAGTTGCCCTAAATGCAATGC
>DAIRET010000228.1:0-3974 GCA_036795455.1 Ignavibacteriaceae bacterium | reverse complement strand
ATTGTTGCCCTGCTTGGTATACTGCTTGCTTTTGTTATTTACCAGTGGAAATATTTAAGTGCTGATAAACTGCAAGCTCGGTTGAAACCGTTACACAAATTTTCATACAACAAATGGTATTTTGATGAGTTGTACAACTTTGCTGCGGTTGGTTTAACACTTGCGATAAGTAGATTTCTTGCTTGGTTCGACCTGAAAATAATTGACGGAATTGTAAATGGTTCGGCTGCTGTAACAAGGTTTTTCGCCCGCTTCAGCGGCGGTTTTGATAACATTGTAGTTGACGGTTTAGTAAACCTAACAGCTTATTTAAGCGGAGTGTTGGGGATATTTTTAAGAAAAATGCAGACCGGGAAAGTACAGACTTATATCGTCCTTGTGATTTTTTCATTAGTAATCATAGTTTTTCTTTTTACAAATTTTTGAGTTTAATAATAGGAAATTGAAAACATGTTTCAGATACCTTATCTATCTATAATAACTTTTCTACCGGTAGCCGGTATGATAATTATTCTCTTCTTACCAAAGAACAACGATAAACTTGTCAAAAGTTTAACCGTTTTAATCACGGGAATCCAGGTTGTTCTTGCCGGGTTTATCTGGAGCCAGTATAACTATTCTCTCGGCGGGATTAACAACGAATCTACTTTTCAGTTTGTTGAAAAATTTAGGTGGATTGAGATTTCAGGTATTTCATGGCTTGGAACAATTAAGATTGATTATTTCATGGGTATTGACGGACTCAGTATCCCGATGGTTTTACTCACTGCTCTTATTTCATTTATTGCTGCTATCTCTTCATGGACGATTAATAAATCGGTTAAAGGTTATTTTGCTCTTTATCTTCTGCTTGATACCGGGATGATGGGAGTATTTGTTGCACTTGATTTCTTCCTTTTTTATGTATTCTGGGAATTAATGCTTCTTCCGATGTATTTCCTAATCGGTATTTGGGGAGGACCAAGAAAAGAGTATGCAGCAATTAAGTTCTTTATCTATACTTTACTTGGAAGCGTTTTCATTCTACTTGCAATTATCGGGCTCTATCTTTCAGCTAAAGAAACTCTAATTGACGGAACAAAAGTATTCACATTCAATATGATTGAGTTGATGAATATGCAAAACTACACTCCCGAAGGAATTCTTTCACCGTTGAATCCCAATAATCTCCGGTTCCTTGCTTTTATGGCTTTGTTTATAGGATTTGCAATTAAAATCCCGATGTTCCCTTTTCATACATGGCTTCCCGACGCACACGTTGAAGCACCAACCCCGATAAGTGTTATTCTTGCAGGCGTTTTATTAAAGATGGGAACTTACGGCATTCTCAGAATTAATTACCCGATGTTTCCGGATATTACAAATCAACTGATTTGGTGGATTGCACTTTTCGGAATGATTAATATTGTTTACGGTGCTTTATGTGCAATGGCTCAAAAAGATTTTAAGAAACTGATTGCGTATTCATCTGTTTCACACATGGGATTCGTAATGCTCGGCATGGCTTCGATTACCACTGTCGGAATTTCAGGTGCAGTTCTTCAAATGTTCAACCACGGAACAATTACAGCAATGCTCTTCTTGATTGTCGGTGTAGTTTATGACCGCACACATACAAGAGGTTTGAACGATTTCGGCGGACTTGCAAATCAAATGCCTGTATATACAGGGTTTACTACCGTTGCATTCTTTGCTGCAATCGGTTTACCGGGCTTAAGCGGTTTTATTTCCGAAGCATTTGTTTTTCTTGGTGCATTCAGCGTAGAATCAATTAGAGTTTTAACAATCATTTCAACGCTCGGAATCCTGTTGGGTGCGGGATACATGCTCTGGACTTTACAACGTGTTTTCCTCGGTAACTTGAATGAAAAATGGTCTTCGCTAAAAGACCTTGATTTACGCGAGTATATCATGCTTACTCCTTTAACATTAATTATAATCCTGTTGGGAGTTTATCCTTCTTTAATGCTTGACTTAATGACATCTTCAGTAAATTCAATGGTGGAACTGCTGATTAAGTCGCAAGAACTTTTTTCATCATTACGGTTTTAATTGAGTTTGATATGTACCTTGATTATTTTTATAATAGTTTAGTCTTAATTAAACCTGAATTAGCAATAACGCTTTTTCTCGTAATCGTAGTTATTGCAGACCTTATAGCGAAGAAAAATCGTTTACTTCCCTACTTAGCAATAAGCGGACTCGTAATTGCATTATATTTTGTAATTGAACAGTATGGTTCAAGTGGATTAGGTTTTACAACCGAAAACCAGAAGGGACAAATAACTCTTGATCCTTTTAGTAATTTCTTCAAACTGATTATAGGAATTACTACTATTATTGTGATTCTCTTTTCGTTAGTTTCAAAAGAAATTGAAGAGTGTTCCGAACGAAGCGGAGAGTATTACGCTTTAATTATGGGGATGATACTCGGTATGTTTTTTATGGTTTCTTCATCCGATTTAATCATAATGTACCTTTCCATCGAACTGGTTTCATTAAGTTCATACGTGCTGGCTGGATTCATGAAGAAATCTACAAGAAGTGCAGAAGCAGCATTAAAGTATGTAATCTACGGTTCGGTTGCTTCGGGAATCACACTCTTTGGTATATCTCTTGTCTACGGTTTAACCGGTACAACAAACTTTTACGAATTGAATTCATTAATTGCATCAGTTAATGGAAATCCGGTAATAATTTACATCTCTTTATTGATGCTTTTTACGGGAATCGGCTACAAAATTTCTGCAGTACCATTCCATTTCTGGACTCCCGACGTTTACGAAGGTGCTCCGACTGTTATAACCGCTTATCTATCAGTAGCAAGTAAAGCAGCCGGGTTTGCGATACTTTTAAGATTTATCAAAGTCTCTTTTGTTATCGGTAAAGATAACTTCGGTTTCTGGATACTATTAACTTCATTCGATTGGAAAAACTTTATTGTTCTTCTTTCAATCTTGACAATGACACTCGGAAACCTTGTCGCACTGTGGCAGAATAACTTAAAACGAATGCTTGCTTATTCGAGTATTGCTCATGCCGGTTATTTGTTGGCGGCAGTTGCGGTTCTCTCTGACCAGGGTTTGATTGCAGTTCTTCTTTACTTCTTGGTTTACTTACTAATGAATCTCGGCGCATTTTTCTGTGTAATTCTGATTCAAAATAAAATAAACAGTGAAGAAATTGATGACTATGACGGAATTGGTTACACGATGCCTTTCATGGGCGTTTTATTTGCAATATTTTTAGTATCGCTTGTTGGATTACCGCCTACTGCCGGGTTTATCGGTAAGCTCTATGTATTCATTGCTCTTGTTGATGCCAAAATGTACGTACTTGCAATAATTGCTTTGCTTAATAGTGTAGTTTCTCTTTATTACTATGTTAGAGTACTGAAGCATATGTATTTAAGCAAGCCGAAGCAGCAGGCTGAAACAGTTCATTTTTCATTCGGGCAGAATTTACTCCTTCTTGTGCTGGCGGTTCCGGTAATAGTTTTCGGATTGTACTTTACTCCGCTTGTTGAACTTGTAAAGTCGTCATTAACAATTTTTGGATTTTAACGTTTTTTAATTCGTAAGCAAAATTAAAACCTATATTGAACTGATAAAGTTTTCGGTTTTCCCGGCAGTAAACTACCGGGTTAAGGGATGAAATAAAGAATAGCATCAAAACCAACTAATCCTAACATCCATCCAACAACATCACAAGTTCACATATATTTATTCTATTAGCAATAATATGGATATGGAGAATTGAAATATTTGATTTGGCTTTTATGACCCGTTGTTTTAGTTTTGTAACAAATAATTCGGATCGCTTTCTCTTTCATTTGTGCCGATAGGAAATTTAATGGATTATATCCTATTTTTTACTAAGTGTTTGTTTTGTTTCAGAGTCTTAAAACCGCCGGAAAATATACCGGAATCCTTTTACTATGCCCGGTTAAAAGAGGAAGTACAAAACAACGCAGC
>DAIRET010000039.1:0-19292 GCA_036795455.1 Ignavibacteriaceae bacterium | reverse complement strand
ATGATTATAGATTGAAGAAAAATGAAACGGCGTTGTTTAATTTCGTTTCACTTACTTTGGACGAACTGAATGATGAAGTATCTGAATTTCTAAAAGATGAACAAAATATTATCATAGTTTTAGAAACCGCCAATCAACACGGTTTAGCCGAGCAGAGAAGGGTATTCATAGAATTGATGAATAAAGGGATCAATAATCCCGTGATTATTAAAAGGAAATATTCCGGCATTTCAAATGAAGAATTTACACTGTATTCGGCTACTGATTTCGGAGGATTGTTAATTGATGGCTTTGGCGACGGTGTTTGGGTAGAGGCAGACTCTATCAAGGATTTAAGTGAAAGTGATATTAACAGAGTTCTATTCGGAATACTTCAAGCTGCAAGGGTTAGAATATCGAAAACAGAATATATTGCATGTCCATCCTGTGGACGAACTTTATTTGATTTACAGGAAACTACAGAAAAGATAAGAGTACGAACAGAGCATTTGAAGGGAGTAAAGATAGCTATAATGGGATGTATTGTTAATGGTCCCGGAGAGATGGCTGACGCTGATTACGGGTATGTCGGCTCCGGTATCGGAAAAATTACTCTTTACAGGGGGAAAGATGTAGTAAAAAGGAATATAAACTCATCGGAATCTGTTGAAGAACTAATCGGTTTAATCAAAGAAGATGGGAATTGGATTGAACCAAAGTAAAAAAAGTTTTGTTGCTTATTGTGAATTAATGAATTTTACGTTAATTTTGTATCAAGTTTTATGGAAAATAAGTTAAAGTTAAAATACCTGATGGCAGATATAGTATTAACTGTCGCAAAAATAGTATTATAAATTATTCTAATGCACTTCGCTCCTTTATCGAAGTGCATTTTTTTTGTTATGAAGAAGAGCGATTTAATTAAATTTATAGAAGATTGGGCTCCGGGAGGGGCTGCATGGCAAAAAGACAATCCCGGACTGCAAGTAGGTTACCCTGAACAAGAAGTTAAAAATATCCTTATCTGTTTGGAGGTAACCGAAAGAACAATCAAAGAAGCGATAAGGAAGAACTGCAATTTAATTATATCACATCATCCGCTTATTTTCACCCCTTTAAGACGAATTACACCAAAATCCGATAAAATTTCAAAACTGATTCACTTACTAATAAAATCCGAAATAACACTTTTCTCAGCACATACAAATCTTGATTTCACAAAAGACGGCGTCAGCTTCCAGCTTGCAAAAAAAATGGAGCTATTGAACATCAAATTCTTAAAAAACCTTGATTCCAGCCAGAAAAAAGTTGTTGTTTTTGTTCCTTTATCGCATCTGAATCAAGTATCGGAAGCAGTTTTCAATGCCGGGGGTGGTGTAATTGGTGATTATTCAAATTGTAGTTACAGAGCTACAGGTCAGGGTACTTTTTTCGGTGCAAGTAATACAAAACCTGCAGTTGGTGAAAAAGAAAAATTTGAAACTGTTGAAGAAACCAGGCTGGAAGTCCTAATTGACAACTGGCATTTGAATAAAGTTATTTCGGCAATTATAAAAGCGCATCCTTATGAAGAACCAGCTTACGACATTTACCCGGTTGAAAATAAAAATGCTAATTTCGGTATGGGAGCAGTTGGAGAATTAAAAAATCCTTTGACTGAAGAAGAATTTATTAAACACGTTGCCGTTAAACTTAAAAATGAAAACTTAAAATATGTAACGGGGGAAAAGAGGAGAATTTCAAGAGTTGCCGTTTGCGGCGGCTCGGGCAGTGATCTATTGGGAGAAGCGGTTAAAAACAATGCCGACGCTTTCATTACTGCCGACGTAAAATACCACACGTTTCATGATGCAGAAGGTGCAATATTGCTAATTGATGCAGGGCATTATGAAACTGAGGTTGTTGTTTTAAATGAAATAAAGAAAAGAGTAGAGAAGTTCATCGGAGATAAAAAAAGTATCAAAGTATATACTTTCGATAAAACCAATCCGATAAAAAATTTAAAAATATTTTAGGAGTCCACTAAATTGATTAATAGATTGAAAACATTATACCAGTTGCAGATGATTGACGACCAGTTAGATCAACTTGAAGAACTGCGGGGCGATCTTCCGTTAGCTGTTCAAGGATTAGAAGAAAGAATAAACGAACTGCAAAGAATTATTACTACACGAGAGCAGGAAAAACAAGAGTGCCTTGACAAGCGTACAAATAATGAAAGTGAAATAGAACTAAAGCAGGAAAACCAAAAGAAGTTCAAAGCTCAGTTGTACGCCGTTAGAAACAACAAAGAATATGACGCTCTTACAAAAGAAATCGATAATACCGATGTTCAAATAACAAAAATGGAACTTGAGAATGATTCTCTTGCCGACCAAAGTAAAAAAATCCAGACAGAAATCGACGAGCTTACCCCGATGCTTGAGGAACTGCAAAAAGAATTAAAAGAAAAAGAAGCAGACCTAAAAGTTATTATTAAAGCCAATGAGCGGGAAGAAGCTAAACTTAAAGCGGAAAGAGAAAAAATTGAGCCGCAGATAAGAAAACCCGACTATGCTGCTTATATCAAAATAAGGAAAGCAAAAAGGGGGGTTGCTGTCGCTACAATTAAACGATCGGCTTGTTCGGGATGTAATAACGTTGTTCCATCACAGAGACAGCTTGAAATAAGAAGAAATAACAAGTTGTTTTACTGCGAATATTGCGGTAGAATACTTGTATCTGCTGAAATTGCTGAATTAACTCATTAAGAATTCAACATTTAATTTTAAACTGAAAGTGGACCGGGTAAAATGTAATCCCGGTTCTATTTTCAGTTTTCACCCAATACATAGAATGACTTGAAATACTAATATAAGATTCATGTCTTTACAGAGTAAACCATTCTTCTTCTTTGTAAAGCTCCCCATCATTCTGGTTTTTGTTTACAAACTCATTTCTATTGGCATCATAAAAATAATCATCCTGGAATTCATTTATTTTTTCAACAATTTCTTTCACTGCTGCTGTAATAAAATAAGCTTCATCATTGGTCATAGTCGGATGAATTGAAAGCCTAATCCAACCCGGTTTATCAGAGAGGTCGCCGTTTTCAATTTTATCAGCAATATATTTTGAAGTAACGGGGCAGACGTTTAATAAGTAATGTCCGTATGTTCCTGCACAAGAACATCCGCCTCGAGTTTGAATTCCGTACCTATCGTTTAATAATTTTACAATAAGGTTGTAGTGGACGTTTTCTACATAAAAAGATATAGCTCCAAGTCTGTGCCTTACATTACCTGCAAGAATATGTAACCCTCTGATCTTTTCAAACTCGTCAAATACAATATTAATTAGTTCTTCTTCGCGTGCAAGAATGTACTCGGTTTTCATCTTTTCTTTTAGTTTAATTGAAAGTGCAGCTTTGATAGTTTGAATAAATGCAGGAGTACCTCCGTCTTCACGAGCTTCAATATTATTGACAAATTTATGTTCACCCCAGGGATTCGTCCAATCAACAGTACCGCCGCCTGGTTGATCTGGAACCCGGTTGTGATATAATTTTGAGTCGAAAATGAGAACTCCTGAAGTACCTGGACCACCAAGAAATTTGTGCGGAGAGAAAAATATTGCATCCAGTTTTTCTTCCGGGTCATCCGGGTGCATATTTATTTCCACATAAGGAGCCGAACACGCGAAATCAACAAAACAGAAACCGCCGTAACGATGAACAAGTTTGGCTATTTTATGATAGGGCGTAGTAACCCCGGTAACATTGGAAGCTGCTGTAACGGAAGCTATAATAAGTTTTCTCTCTTTGTTCTTTTCAAGGTATTCTTCAAACCGGTTAAGATCAACAAGTCCGTTATCATCAGGTGGAATGATTTTTACTTTTGCAATTGATTCAATCCATGAAGTCTGGTTTGAATGATGTTCCATATGCGAAATCAATACTAAAGGATGAAGTTCTTCAGGGAGATTCATAAAGCCGCTTAATTGTTCCGGAACTCTAAAACCGAGAATTCTCTGGAGTTTGTTTACCATTCCCGTCATGCCCGAACCGGCAGTAATAATTACATCTTCCTTGCTCGCGTTACAATGTTTTTTAATATATTCACGCGCATAATGGTAGGAGCGGGTCATTGCTGTTCCCGTAAAACTTGTTTCAGTATGCGTATTACCTACCATCGAACCAAAAAGCTCAGCAATTTTATCTTCAATGGGTTTATACATTCTTCCGCTGGCAATCCAGTCTGCATAAATCAGCTTTTTTTCACCGTAAGGTGATTTGAAGGATTTATCAATTCCGATTATATACGGTCTAAAATTCTCGTTAAAATATTGTTCAAGGTTCATATTACAATCAATTCGTTAAAATATTTTGTACTCAAGATAAAAAATAATATCATGTGGTTCAATGAATATTATATTACAAACAGCACTCAAGCACCGCTCTAAGTTTTAATTATTTTATTTATTTCTTCAACCATTTTCGAATTAAGCTTCTTGTTGGTAGCCAAGATTCGTTTAGAGAAAATATCGATTTTTTCTCCATGAAATCCGGAAACAATTCCACCTGCTTCTTCAACCAGTAATTTGCCGGCACACACGTCCCATGGGTGAAGATTAACTTCCCAGAACGCATCAAAAACACCTTTGGCAGTATAACACAAATCAATTGCAGCGGAACCGAGTCTTCTAACTGCTCTTGTGGTTTTCAAAAAATGAATAAATAACTCAATAGCGTTATCCGGGTTATCCGCAATATTATACGGGAAACCGGTTACAAGAACGCTCCTTCTGAAGTTGTGATTACTACTGACTGAAATTTTCGAATCATTCTCAAATGCGCCACCGCCTAATTCGGTAGAATAGAATACATCTCTCATTACATCGTAAACAGCTCCGGCAATGGTTTCTCCGCTCTTTTGTACACCTATGGAAATAGCAAATATCGGTAGTCCATGCGCAAAATTAGTTGTTCCGTCAAGCGGGTCAACTACCCAAAGATACTCTGAATTGTTATTGAATTCACCGCTTTCTTCTGATAGAATTCCATGCGAAGGGTAATTCTTTTTAATAAAGTTCAAAATATGGGTTTCTGCTTTTTTATCGATTTCGGTTACAAGATTAGATTCATTTGTTTTAAACTCTACCGAGAAGTTTTTTCCGAAACCGGCTCTGATAATCTCGCCTGTTTCCATGCAGATTTCTTTAATTCTATTTATCATTAAAAATCCTGTATTAAAATTAATTATTTACTATGCAAAATTAAGAAAGTTACCGGAATTGATTCCTTGAATGCCTGAATTCATTTTGATATATTGCAATATGAATTTGAAAAAAGATGGAGAATTAGATTTGATAGAGCCGGAAGAATATAACGGTCAAAAAACAAACAAATCATTAATTGACGATATACCGGAAATTATTCCGGTCTTACCTTTAAGAGATATTGTAATTTACCCTTATATGATTTTTCCCGTACTGGTTGGCAGGGAACAATCGATAAGAGCAGCCAATTATGCTATTGAGAAGAGTAAATACATTTTTCTTGCAAGCCAAAAAAAATCCAATATAGATGACCCGAAAGCTGCGGATATATATAGAGAAGGAACAGTAGCCAGAATTGTACAGATGCTAAAACTTCCTAACGGATTAATGAAAATCCTTGTGGATGGAATGCTGCAGGGACAAATTGTAGAATTCACAAATAAAAAAGATTTTTTTGAAGCAAAAATAAAAGTGATACTCCCTTTTATTGAGAGCGACCACGAAATGAATGCCCTTATGAGGCAGATGAGTCAACTCTTCAGAGATTATGTAAAAATAAACAGGAATATCCCCCAGGAGGCTGTAACCTCATTCGATACAATTGAAGAACCGGATAGGAAACTATTTTATGCTGCTGCAAATGTAAGTCAGTCAATTGAGAATAAACAAAAAATTCTTTCAAAAATCGATATCAAAGAGCAGTATTATGAATTAATTAAACTTCTGAATAGTGAAATAGATATTCTGAAAATTGAAAAAGAGATTGATAATAAAGTTCAGGAGAACATAGCCAAAACACAAAGGAAGTTTATAATTCAGGAACAGATAAAAATTCTGCAGGATGAGCTTGGTGATGATGAAGAAGGAACATCAGAGTTCAATAAACTGAAGGAAAAGATAAAAAAAGCAAAAATGCCGCAGCTTGCCAATGAACGAGCATTGGAAGAATTGAATAAGCTGAAAAAGATTCCTACTCTTTCACCAGAGTTTACTGTACTAAGAAATTATCTTGATTGGCTGGTTGATGTTCCGTGGCATAAAAAATCGAAGGATAAACTTGATATTAAACATGTTCAGAAAATTCTTGACGAAGACCATTATGGTCTTGAAAAACCGAAGGATAGAATTATTGAGCATATTGCAGTTCTTAATCTCGTTAAGAATATGCGTGGGCAGATTTTATGTTTTGTCGGTCCTCCCGGAGTGGGTAAAACTTCACTTGGTAAATCAATTGCGCGTGCTCTTGGACGTGAGTTTGTTAGGATAAGTCTCGGCGGAGTGCGTGATGAAGCGGAGATACGCGGTCATCGCAGAACATACATCGGCTCTATGCCGGGGAAAATAGTCCAGGTTATGAAACGGGCAGGAACAATTAATCCGGTAATTTTATTGGATGAAATTGATAAACTGAGCGCTGACTTTAGAGGTGATCCTTCTTCAGCTATGCTCGAAGTACTTGACCCGGAACAGAATCATACTTTCCAGGATCATTACCTTGAAGTTGATTACGATTTATCCCAGGTGATGTTTATTACTACTGCAAATGTTAGGTATAACATTCCATTGCCGCTTCAGGATAGGATGGAAATTATTGAGTTACCGGGTTATCTTGAATTTGATAAGATTGAAATAGCTAAAAAACATATTCTTCCTAAACAGATAAAATCACATGGACTGGATGATAAAAATGTTGTAATAAGTGACTCTGTATTAAAAGCAATAGTCTCCGAGTACACGCGGGAAGCCGGGGTAAGAAATCTTGAAAGAGAGCTTGCAACAATCTGCCGAAAACTTGCTAAAGAGATTGTTCTTAAAGAATCCCAAAAGAAAAAGCTGAAAGAGAACGGTAATGAGAATCACGTTACTGTAAAACAACTCGAAAAATTTTTAGGAGTTCCTAAATTCAAACATCAGAAGTTTGTTAAGGAGCAGAAAGTAGGAAGCTGTACCGGTCTTGCATGGACGAGTGTCGGTGGCGAGATTCTGATTGTAGACGTTTCAATAATGTCCGGGCAGGAAAGATTAACTTTAACCGGGCAGATTGGAGAAGTAATGAAAGAATCTGCACAAGCGGCATTGAGCTACATTAGGTCGAATTCTACTTTATTTAAACTACATACTGATTTTTATCAGGGAAAAGAGATTCATATTCATATACCAGAAGGTGCTATCTCGAAAGATGGTCCTTCTGCCGGGATAACAATGACAATGGCAATGCTTTCGGCATTTAAAGGAATTCCTGTTTATGGAGACGTTGCTATGACAGGTGAAATTACACTTAGAGGTAACGTTCTGCCAATTGGAGGTTTGAATGAAAAGCTATTAGCAGCTAAAAGGAATGGCATTTCAACCGTTTTAATTCCGAAGGAAAATGAAATAGATATAAAAGAAATTCAACCCAGAATAAAAGAAGGATTGAATATTATTCCTGTAAGTAAGGTTGAAGAAGCAATACCATACGTATTTTGCGTAGAATTCAAACCTTCTGCTTTAAGTAAGAAAAGTAAGAAAACAAAAAAATGAATAGTGCAAGCTTTGCAGCCCCTGTTGGTGATAAAGAGCAAAAATACAAAGCATTATTATCTCAAATTGATTCTTTAATAATCAAAGAGGATAATGTTATGTCATCGCTTTCAAACTTAACGGCAATTTTTAAAAGTACATTTGAAAGAATTAGCTGGGTTGGGTTTTATCTTTACGACGGACAGAAACTTTATCTTGGACCGTTTCAAGGTAATCTTGCATGCACAAATATTGAAATCGGTAAGGGAGTATGCGGCTTAGCTGCTAAGAATAGAGAAACTATAGTTGTCCCGGATGTAGAAAAATTTCCAGGACATATTGCATGTGATACCCGCTCAAAAAGCGAAATTGTAATTCCTATTGTTAAGAATGACGAACTGTTTGGAGTGCTTGATTTAGATAGCTATGCATACAATTCATTTGATGATATTGATAAAACTTACCTCGAAAAGGTAATTGATTATTTAGTTCAGAAAATTTTATAGAGAGAAAAAATGTCTTTTGTAGTAACTGCAAGAAAATACCGCCCGCAAAAATTTGATGATGTTGTAGGGCAGGAACATATAACTACAACTCTTAAAAATGCGGTTATGAGCGGAAGGGTTGCACATGCTTATTTATTAACTGGTCCAAGGGGTGTTGGTAAAACTACTACGGCAAGAATTCTTGCCAAAGCGATTAACTGTTTGAATCCCTCAAACGGTGAGCCGTGTAATAATTGCGCAATGTGTCTCTCAATTCAAAATTTACAGTTAATGGATATTATTGAAATTGATGCTGCGTCCAATAGGGGAATTGATGAAGTAAGGTCATTACGGGAATCGGTTAAATATGCTCCGTCGAAAGGGAAGTATAAAGTCTATATTATAGATGAAGTTCATATGCTCACAAAAGATTCTTTCAATGCTTTTCTTAAAACACTGGAAGAACCGCCGGCACATACCGTTTTTATTTTCGCTACTACTGATGTCCATCGTGTTCCATCCACTATTATCTCAAGATGCCAAAGGTATGATTTCCGCCGAATTCCATTAGCTATGATAAAAAAATTATTACAGGAAATTGCGGACTCGGAACAAATTCAAATTGATGATAAAACATTATCGATAATCGGAAAAAGGGCAGACGGCGGATTGAGGGATGCCGAAAGTTTTTTTGACCAAGCCGTTGCTTTTTGCGGTAACAAAGTAGAATACAACGAAGTTGTAAAAATCTTCAACCTGATTGATGAAGAGATTTATTTCAAAATTTCAGATGCTGTATTAAGCAAAAACTTTTCCGCTGCTTTCGAAATAACAGATACTATTTATAAAAACGGGTGGAATTTTATAGATTTTTCAGATGGTCTAATTGAGCATTTCAGAAATATTACTACAGTTATTGTTTCTAAGAATAGTAATCTAATAGAAACAGCCGACCAGTATAAAACTATGTATATGAATTATGAGAATTCTTTTTCTGAAGGTGATCTGCTTCGCATTTTGAATTTCCTTACAAGAACCGTTCAAGAATTAAGATTTTCTCAAAATCATAAACTTAAACTGGAAGTAGCTATACTTCATATTATAGGTCTTGAAAAAACAGAAACAATTAGCAATCTTTTAAATAAAATCGATAAAAATCCGGATGCCAATGAATTTTCGACTAAGAAAGTTGAAACTAAAGCAAAGCCTGTTTCGGCTAATGAAATAAAAACAGAGGAAAGAGTTATCCTCCCACCGAAAGAAAAAGTTGATAGAATCTCGGAAAAAATACCGGAGTCATTGTTCAGTTTTAAAAATGTAATGGAAAACTGGGAAAATTTTGTTGATTCAATAAAACATGAAAAAAGTCTCGTCTTCGGACCAATTTTAAGTCAAATTTCTCCAATTGGATTGGAAAGAAATGAAATTAATGTAACAATTCGCGATGATGCTGGAAGAATTATATTTGAGCAGAAACAAAACCAGGAATATTTATCAAGAAAAACAATTGAATTTTTCGGTAAAAAACTTTCATTCAAAATTATTGAACCTTCCCCATCTCAAATTCTTGAAAATGAAATAACAACCGAGCAGAACAGGCAGCCGATATCAAGACCTATTCGAAAAAAAGCTGCGGAAAATCCATTGGTTAAGACAATTATTGAAGAATTAGGCGGGGAAGAGATTTATTAATTCTGCCAGGTTTCTTCAGAAAATAAGATAAAATCAAAGAAATTTTATTGGAAAAAAGGGGCGTTATAGTTATTTTTGTAACCTTATGAAAAAACAGATTAAGATAGCTATAGACGGACCTGCCGGTTCGGGAAAAAGTACAACCGCAAAACTTGTTGCCAGCCGCTTAGGGTATAATTATATTGATACCGGTGCAATGTACCGGGCTGTTACCTATCTTTCAATTCAGAATAATATTTTGGATAATTCCGGCGAAATAATAAATCTCACTAAATCACTGGATATCAAACTTGAATTCGGTAACGGGCTGACCCGCGTTTTTGCTAACGGAAATGAAATCACTGAACAGATAAGAACTTTTGAAGTTAATCAAAATGTAAGTGATGTAAGTACAATTGAAGAGGTACGAAAAGAACTTGTAAATAAGCAGAGACAGATGGGGCTTAATGGGGGAGTTGTGATGGAGGGAAGAGATATTGGTACTGTAGTATTTCCGGATGCCGAATTAAAAGTTTTTTTAACCGCCTCGCTTGATGAAAGAGCTGTACGAAGAGCTAAAGAATTTAATGAAAAAGGTAAAGAGATACCTGTAAATGAAATTCGAGATAATCTTTCATTAAGGGACAAGATTGATTCTTCCAGAGAAGTCAGTCCTCTAAAAAAAGGTGATGATTATATTGAAGTTGATACTTCAAACCTATCGATAGATGAACAGGTTGAAGTTATTCTTAATAAAGTTTCAGAAGTTCTGGAACAAAAACCAGCTTTTTGAAGTTTTCAATAGAAATTGAAAAATTGAAAATGAAAGTAAATATTGATAAATCAGCCGGGTTCTGCTGGGGTGTTGTAAGAGCGATAGATTTTGCTGAAAATGAACTTAAGTCAACACCAAAAATGTATTGCATTGGCGATGTAATTCATAATGCAGTTGAAGTTGAAAGGCTGCGTAAACTTGGTTTGGAAACAATTTCCGTAGACGATTTCGAGCAATTACCGCCTAACAGCAGAGTTCTAATAAGAGCACACGGAGAGCCGCCTTCAACTTATGAAAAGGCACTTAAGTACGGGATTGAATTAGTTGATGCAACTTGTCCGGTTGTAACTAAAGTACAGGAAAGAATCCGGAAGTTTGTAGATAAAGACTACCAGGTTGTAATTTACGGAAAAAAAGACCATGCTGAAGTTATAGGATTAAGAGGTGTAACAAAAGATACTGCAATTGTTGTATTAAACCTTGAAGAAGCATTGGCAAAAATTGATTTCAAAAAGCCAACAGTTCTTTTTTCGCAGACAACAATGAATAAAGACGAATTTGCTAAAATTGCAGCATCACTCAAAGAAAAAGTAAATGAACTTGTTATAGGCAGTATTGAAGAAGTAGCCGTTGAATTTCACGCGAAAGATACAATATGCGGACAGGTCTCAGGCAGAGAGAAAAAATTAAGAGAATTTGCAAGAACAAATGATATTATAGTCTTTTCTGCTGGAAGAAAAAGCAGTAACGGAAAAGTTTTATATCAAATATGTAAAGAGGAAAACCACAATACATATTTCATAGAATCAGTGGAAGAAATCGAATGGTCCTGGTTCGATGAAGCCGAATCTGTTGGTATAACAGGTGCAACATCCACTCCACAGTGGGTAATGAATGAAATTAAAAGAGAGATAGAGAAAAAATTTCAAAGATAGAAATACAATAAAAACCGTAGTTAATTAAATATGTTAAACTAATTATTCTGTTTTGTTCGATTTTACGGTTTTATCAACAAAATGGAACAATCTATAGGAGGACTTAATGTCTGACGAAACAAAAAAAACACCCCCTTCCTTTAACGATGAATTTGAAAAATCCAAAAAGTTTTTCTACGAAGATGAATACTCTCCGGAAGAATTTGCTGCTCTTTCAAAACTTTACGGCGAGTCGTTTCGCGATGTAAAAGAAGGCGAACTTATAAAAGGAAAAATCGTTCAAATCCAAAATGACAACGTAATTGTAGACATCGGATTCAAATCCGAAGGTTCAGTTCCAAAAGATGAATTCCACAGCAGCGAAGAGATAAAAGTAGGACAGGAAATCGAAGTTGTTTTGGAAAATGTTGAGGATCAGGAAGGCAATTTAGTTTTAAGTAAAAGACGGGCTGACTTTTTAAGAATATGGGAAAAAGTTCTAAATGCTTATGAAACAGGTGAGATTATTATTGGTAAAATCGTACGTAGAATTAAAGGCGGTATGGTTGTGGACTTAATAGGAATGGAAGCATTCTTACCTGGTTCTCAAATTGATGTTCGCCCTATTCGCGATTTCGATGCTTTTGTCGGAAAAGATATGGAATTCAAAGTTGTTAAAGTAAACATTCCGACTGAAAACGTTGTTGTTTCGCATAAAGTACTCGTCGAAGAAGAAATGGCTGATCAAAGAAAATCTATTCTTGACAAACTTGAAAAAGGTCAGATTCTTGAGGGTGTTGTTAAAGCTATTACAGACTTCGGTGTATTCGTTGATTTAGGCGGGGTTGACGGTTTGATTCACATTACCGATTTAAGCTGGGGTAGAATCAACCATCCGAATGAAGTTGTAAAACTTGACCAAACAATTAACGTTGTTGTTACTGATTTCGACGAAGAGAAAAAACGTATTTCACTTAGCTTGAAAAAACTTATGCCTCATCCATGGGAAAGTATTGATGAAAAATATAAGATCGGCGATAAAGTATCCGGTAAAGTTGTTTCTCTTACTGAATACGGTGCATTCATTGAAATCGAAAAGGGTATTGAAGGTTTAATCCACAATTCAGAAATGAGCTGGACTCAACACATTAAGCATCCTTCACAGGTTGTTTCTATGGGACAGGTTATCGAAGCAGTTATTCTAAGTCTTGATAAAGATGAAAAGAAAATATCGCTCGGTATTAAACAACTTGAACCGGACCCGTGGCAGGAATTATTGGTGAAATACCCGGTCGGTTCATTGCACAGCGGAATCGCAAGAAATCTAACAAACTTCGGAGTATTTGTTGAACTTGAACCAGGAGTTGACGGATTAGTTCACATTTCAGATCTTTCATGGACAAAGAAAATCAGGCACCCCGGCGAAGTCATCAAAAAAGGTGAAAAGCTGGATGTTATTGTACTCGGCGTTGATGTTGAACAAAGAAAGATTTCTCTCGGACATAAACAAATTCAAGATAATCCATGGGACAGCCTTGAAAAAGAATATTCCGCTGGAACAAATACCGGTGGAAAGATTGTCCGCATAATTGAAAAAGGTATTATAATTGAATTACCTGCTGGTGTTGACGGATTTGTTCCAACCTCACATCTTTCAACTGCAAGGATCAAAAACTTAACGTATCATTTCCCGATTGAAACGGATATGAAACTAAAAGTAATTGAATTTGACAAAGAGAATAAGAAAATCGTTCTTAGCGCTTTAGCTTACCTACAGGAAAGACCTGATGAAGAAATCATCAGCTATATTGAAACCTATAAATTGGAAAAAGTTTCGATTGATGATATAAAAAATGCTGAAGTACGTACAGTGCTGCCTTCGGATATTCCTAACTTCGACTTAGTAGAAGAACTACCGAAGTATGAAGAACCTAAAGAAGAAGTTGCTCCCGCGGTAGTAGAACCAGCCGCAGAAGTTAAAACGGTTGAAAAACCTGAAGAAGGTAAAACAGAAGAAAATAGTGAAGTAAAAGAATAAAACACAAAGGCAGGGAGTCAAACTCCCTGCCTATCTTTTTTATAAATGTCGAAAAAAATAGCTCTCCATACACTCGGTTGTAAATTAAACTATTCCGAAACATCCACAATAGGAAAAAACTTTATTGATCAAGGGTTTGAACTTGTCGATTTTAAATCCAAAGCAGATGTTTATCTTATTAATACATGCACAGTAACCGAGAATGCCGATAGAGAATGCAGGCAGATTATCCGGTCAGCTTTAAGAAAAAATCCTGAAGCTGCAATTGTTGTTACAGGTTGTTATGCACAGCTTAAACCTGAAGAGATTGCATCAATTGAAGGTGTGGATTATATACTTGGAAGTAAGGAGAAATTTGAAATCTTTTCTTTGCTTGAAAACCTGGATAAAAAAGACAAGCCGGAGGTTTTTGTAACTTCAACAGAGGAACATGACAAAAGTTTCGGTATTGCCGCCTCAAGCGATTCGGATGAAAGAACAAGAGCATTTTTCAAAATTCAGGATGGATGCGATTATAAATGTTCTTATTGTACAATTCCCCTTGCAAGAGGTAAAAGCCGAAGCCTTCAACCTGAACAAGTCTTAAAACAGTTTAATGATATTCTCCAATTAGGTTATAAAGAAATTATTTTAACTGGTGTTAATGTTGGGGATTATGGTAAAAATACGGGTATCAACTTACTTGGTCTATTAAAGAAAATGATTGAAATTGAAGGTGATTTTAGAATTAGAATTAGTTCTATTGAACCGAACTTATTGAATGACAGTATTATAGAATTAACTGCTGAATCAGGTAAACTCTGCAATCATTTTCACATACCGTTACAAAGCGGAAACAATAAAATCCTTTCTCTGATGCAAAGAAGGTACAAAAGAGAATTGTATCACGATTTGATTTATAAAATCAAAAATAGAATTCCCGATGCCGGGATTGGTGTTGATGTTATTGTCGGTTTCCCTGGTGAGTCCTACGATGATTTTATTGAGACATATAACTTCTTGAAGGAGCTTCCGATTTCATATTTGCATGTGTTTACTTATTCGGAAAGAGAGAATACTTTGTCCGTAACAATAAAAGATAAAGTAGCACATACTGAGAAGAAGAAGCGTACGAATATGCTGAGGATACTGAGCGAGAAGAAGAGATTCGAATTTCATCAATCGTTACTCAATAATTGTGTTGAAGTAATCTTTGAAGAGAATAACATTAATGGAAAGATGAAAGGATATAGTTCAAATTACGTAAGAGTTACTCACGATTTTAATATAGAGTTTGTTAATTCTTCCGTACTGATGAAAATTACCGAAGCAAAAGGGGATATATGTAAAGGGGAAATAATGGGGATAAAAAAATCTGTTGTATAGCAACCTAATTAAGTATTAAGTTACAGATAAAAAATATGAAAAAAGTCGTAATTGCAGTTTTATTAACAGCATCAGTTTTATATTGTCAAAGAAATAAATTAATAGAAGACAGCAAGTCTTTTTCAAACAACGAACAGTTTTCAAATTCGATAGCATTTGCTGAAAACAATTCAGGTGAAAAGAAGAATCCTGCACTTGCAATTCTTTATTCGGCGTTACTGCCTGGAATGGGTGAATTATACGCAGGTGATTATAGTTTCGGTCAGTATTTAACGATGGCAGAAGCTGCCTTTTGGGGAACTTATTTAGGTATGAAGTATTACGGTAATTGGAAAAGAGATAATTATAAAGAGTATGCTAAATCGTTTGGGGGAGTAAATCTTAATGGAAAAGATGATGATTATTTTGCAAGCATCGGTGAGTATTCAAATATTGACCAGTATAATGATGATAAAGCTCTGAACCGGTCATTCGATGAAATGTACAGCAATGATACCGATTCTTGGAAATGGCAAACCGAATCGGATAGAAAAACTTACAGAAATATGTGGCTCTCAAGTCAACATGCTTTTAATAATACAAGATTTGTTGTTGGAGCAATGTTACTTAATAGATTGGTAAGTATCATTAATGCAGTAAGATTAACAACTGCTCATAATAAAAGTATCATGTCGGATTTTAACGTTTACTTTGATGCCGATCCCTATGGTAATTCAATGTCTGATTTTAATATCAATCTTGTTAAAGGATTTTAAAGTTTGAGTGAGCAGAAATTATTTTTTCTGCTCAATTTTTTTTACCATTTTCAATACATACTCGTCTTTAGGTGAAAAACGTAGGCTTCTTCTATAACTTCGTAACGCTAATCCCATATTATTATCCTTAAAATAAACATCACCCAAACCGGTATAAGCTTCTGCATATTCGGGATTATTCTCAATTATCATATTAAAAACAATTATTGCTTCTTTGAAACGCTTTGTATTAAGAAAATCATACCCGAGTAGTTTAAGTTCCTCTTTTGAGATATTGTACACTTCAACAGAGTCTGTTTTATATTTTTCATATAGAACCAGTGTTGTATCAATTCCAGAGGTAAAAGTAGTGTTTAGTAGTTTATCAGCAAGAGACTTTTTGGGTGTAGGAATTTTATCGTTAGAAAAAAAACTCACAGAAAGGCTTATTGCCGGGTCTTCAAGATGCCTATCCCTTATATTGATTAAGTAAACTGAAGCGACTTTTTCTACAGGATAAATAACCAAATTTGATGTGAATCCAGTTCCACCACCTTGATGTCCGAAATATTTTCTACCAAGCTCATCTGTTCCAAGAGTAAAGCCGAGACCGTAATTGCGTGTCTCTCCGTTCTTAAGTTTTGTAGGAATAAGCATTGAGTCGAGAGAAGATTGTTTAATTAGCTTTTCACTCTGAAGTGCTATTGCAAACTTGAGTAAATCCTCGACTGATGATAAAATACCGCCACCCGGGAATTTTATCGTTAAATCAGCTAAAGGGGCGTTCTCAATTCTTCTGTAAACATTTCTTTGATACCCGTCTGCACGGTTAGGTATTAAAACGTTGTAATAATCGAGATGTGAATTCGACATCCCGGCTACATTAAAAATGTTCTGTTTTAAATACTCTCCGAATGACTGTTCCGATACTGCTTCAATTATTGCTGCTAATACATTATAAGTAAGAGTTGAATACAAATACTTTGTTCCAGGTTCATGTTGTAATGAATCGTAAGCGAAATAGAGGACTGAACTTTTAATTGTCGGGAAGTTTGTTTTACTATGTACTTCATCCGGTCCTTTATATGTGCGTATGCCTGAAGTATGGTTTAGAAGATGTCTCACTGTAACAATCCATCTCTTTTTCGGGAAATACGAAATATATGAGCGGATATCTGTATCAAGTTTTATTTTCCCTTTTTCAACAAGCTGCATAATAGCAACGGCGGTTATTGATTTGGATATGGATGCTATTCTGTAAACACTATTAGTATTTGCTGGTACATTATTCTCAAGATTAATATAACCGCTGCTTCCCATCCATACAATATTTCCATTCTGGCTTAATCCCGCTGCAATTGATGGGACTTCCTTATTAATTCTATACTCATTAATGAATTTTTGAAAATCATCATTTTGATTCTGTCCCCAAAGAGAAACAGTAACAAAAAACATGACGAAAATAAATTTAGAATATTTTGGGTAGACGGGTTTAAGAAAAGGTTGTAAACTCATAAAATGTTTCGCTAAAAAAAAGGAAGCATTTCTGCTTCCTTTGTCATTATTGCCTTTTGACTAAAATATTATCAATTAAGTTGTACTCCTTGGCTTCTTCAGGAGTTAAAAAGTAATCTCTATCCGAATCTTTTGTTATCTGCTCGGTAGTTTTACCTGTATGTTTTGCAAGAATTGCGTAGAGTGTATCGCGTGTTTTCAACATCTCTTTTGCATGTATTTCAATATCGGATGTTTGTCCGCCTAACCCTCCTATGGAAGGTTGATGAAGCATTATTTTTGAATGAGGCAAAGAAGTTCTTTTTCCGGCTGCACCGCCTGCAAGTAAAACAGCCCCCATACTTGCAGCCATTCCAACACAAATTGTTGCTACATCGGGTTTGATATAGTTCATTGTATCGTAGATAGCTAAACCTGCGCTTACACTTCCTCCCGGCGAATTTATATAGAGGAAAATATCTTTTTGTGAATCTTCCGCTTCAAGAAAAATCAATTGTGCAATAGTCAAACTTGCTACATGGTCGTCAATTGCGGTTCCTAAAAAAATAATCCTCTCCCGTAGAAGCCTGGAATAAATATCCATACCACGTTCGCCGCGGCCTGTCTGTTCAATAACATAAGGAACAAGCTGGTTATAAATCTCAACACTATTTTTCATTTGTTTCTTCCTTTTTAATCTTTTCGTAGTACTCTGTTACAGGTACTTTTTTCATAACATTGTTTTTAACAATAAATTTCCAGAAAAGTTCGCCGAGCAATTGATTTTTGGCTTCTTCATTTACTGTTAAGTGTTTGTACATAGTATCATAAGACATTTCGTAATATTCGGCACGTTCTTTAGCTATTTCCTGAATGGCTTCATCAGTAACGGTAATGTTTTCCATCGTAATAATAGCATCTTTAAGAAGAAACCATTTAACTCCGAATTCAGCAGAGGGGATAAGATTTTTCCTGATGTTTTCAACATCAACATTTTTTACTTTTTTCTCTTTAAGATATTTAATCCTTTCTTTTACGAGCTCTTCCAAATAATTATTTACCATTACCCGGGGCACGGAGATAGGATTTAATTCCACTATCTTTTCTTCCATTTTTCTATCAAATATCTTGTTTATTTCATCATCATAATGCCTTTGATAAAGCTTGCGAAAATGTTCACGAAGTTCATTTTCATTAGATGCTTTATCACCGGAAATCGATTTAATCATTTCTTCGGTTAGTTCAGGCATAACCGTTTTTTCGATATTTTTTATAGTAGCTGTGTATGAATGAGAATGCTCATGTTCTTCTGCATCCCCTTCATGTTTAGCTTTATGGCTGTAAGAGTAACTGAATTTATCACCTACTTTTTTATTCTGGGATTTATCAATCAACTCCTTGTATACTCTTTTATTTCCAAGGTGAACCCTTACATCTCTTTGAACACTATTTTCAACCGGTTCTCCTTTATCGTCAAGCATTTCGATATCCATTGTAACCGAGTAGTTGTCGCCATCAATAATCTCTGCTTGTTCGTGAGTAGCTTTGGAATATAAAAAGTTATAAATTTCAACCTCAATTTCTTCTTCGGTAGTAACTATGTCGGGCACTTCTATTTCAATACCTTTGTAGTTTTTTAACTCAATATCCGGCATCACTTCATATTTTACTTTAAAATGAAGAGGTTCGCCCGGCTTGTAATTTACATCAGTAAGAACCGGTTCTCCAATAGGTTTTAATTCCTTCTCTTTAACAACATCCCAGAAAATCCGATTAGTAATTTTTTCGACTGCGTCATACTCAAGGGAATCACCGTATATTTTTTTAATCGCAGAAATCGGTGCTTTACCTTTTCTGAAGCCGTCAATTTGAATTGTTTTTACTTTTTTTGAAACTTCAGCATCTACAAGGGGTTTTATTTCTTCGGCTGTATATGAAACCTCAACCTCATTCTCAGAATTTGAAAGATAATTTATTTTTGTTTCCAATTTAACCTCATAGTTTTAAAATTAGGAGTGCGAAAAGGGGGACTCGAACCCCCACATCTCTCGATACTAGATCCTAAGTCTAGCGCGTCTG
>DAIRET010000038.1:2166-19347 GCA_036795455.1 Ignavibacteriaceae bacterium | reverse complement strand
ATTTCGTTCACAAGTGTAGCTACTTCATTACCAAGAATATCAAACACAATTAGCTTTACACTTGTCCCTGCTGTAGTTACCTTGTTTGACGTCTCACTTCTCACGTTTGACGTTATAGAATACCGAATCTTCGTTACCGGGTTAAATGGATTCGGGTAGTTTTGGTACAAAGTGTATTTACTGGGTAGAGACGTTGCATGCAACGTCTCTACAATGATTTCATTACTGTAAGAAAACTTGCCGTCAATATCAATTTGTTTTAAGCGGTAACAGAGAGTAAGTTCCTTCGGAAGAGTAAGATAAAGATTGCCCGAAGGATCACTACAGTGATAAAGAGAAAGATGCTCCGATATATCGTCTGTAAATGAATACTCTTTTATTGAGTTTGAATTCCCATGCCCCTCAACAAATCCAACCTTTTTCCAGCTTTCAGCGTTCAGCTTCCAGTTGTCATCCGCTACATTTACCGAACGCTGCACTTCAAATCCATAATTATTCACTTCTGTAGCCGTTTGCCAGTTGAGTATAACTTTACTTTCCGCAACCGATGCGGTAAAAGAAGTTAGTTCGACGGGGAGGGGATTTTCACTTGAGCCAAATGCGAATTCGCTGAATGAAGTAACATTCGCAACAATTTCTCCATTATCTGAATCGTAATTCGTTGTAAGAGCAGTAAAACTACCTGACCCGGGCGTAGGTCTGGAATATACTGTTACTTTTGTCGGGTCATTAATACCGGAATTAGGGATATCAGATACTTTAAATCTAACAGTACCGGTAAAACTTGAAGCAAGACTTGTGCTTTCAATAATCCATCTGTAATTGCTAACATTACCAATTATGTTTTCTGATGGGACGAACGGAGCATCATCATAACGGAGAACATTTACTTGTCCGCTTCCTGCACCGGATGCTAAATTTATTGACACGGCAGTAGTATTGCTTTCATTATTAAAAGACACAGTACCTCCACCACCGCTAATAAGTTGTCCTACGCCGGCAGCAGCACTGCTTGCACCCCCCAATTGAGCGATGTAATTTGCTGAATAACCACCTGCAGTTGTAAAACTACCGCCAACATAAAGCACCCCACCGGATTTTGCAAATCCACGCACCGTACTGTTAACTCCTGAGCCTATGGCAGACCAACTCGTTCCGTCCCATTTTGCAATCCTACTTGCAGAGGTGCCTCCAGCAGTTGTAAAGTCACCGCCTGCAAACAATTCATTACCAACCATGGACAAAGAATAACAGGTAGAATAAAGCAATCCCGAGCCAAGAGCAGACCAATTAGAACCATTCCATTTTGCTATTTTACTCGCAGTGTTTCCCCCAGCATTACTGAATGCCCCACATACAAATAAGTCAGTCCCAGACATAACCAAACCATACACCACATTATCTACACCACTACCTAAAGCAGACCAATTACTACCGTCCCACTTTGCGACACATGATACTGAATTACCACCAGCGGAAGTGATATATCCACCTACATAGAGCATATTATTAGCGAAAGCCATACTATAAACTATTCCTCCAGTTGGTCCGCTAACCCCGGTTCCTAAAGCAGACCAGCTTGTTCCATTCCATTTTGCAATATTATTTACAGTTATAAAATTAGAGCCATCATTACTCGCACTTGTAAAAGCACCTCCAACATAAACATCACTACCCGAAACAGTTACGCATTTAGCATCATTATAAACTCCCCCACCAAGTGCGTACCAACTTGTTCCATTCCATTTTGCAATTCCTCTTGCACTAATTCCTCCGGCTGTATTAAACGAACCGACAGCATAAACATCTGAACCGGATACTGCAAGTCCGAATACTGTTGAGCTTGTACCCGAACCTAAAGCAGACCAGGTTGAACCATCCCACCTGGCAATATTATTAGCGGGTTTACCTCCAGCCATTTGAAAACTTCCACCAACATATACATTGCCTCCAGAGACGGCAACTGCATATACTGTTGAATTTGTTCCATTATTAGACCCATCGAATAAACCCGACCAATCCACTGATTCGAGAAGATTGTTTTCATTATTCTGAGCAAAAATAGAAATACAGAATAGTGATATGATAAAAAACGTTATCTTTTTCATAGTAACCTCAGATCGATTTTCTAATTAAGAGTAAGCGATAACATATAAATTAAATGTTATCGCTATTTCATCATTTTTTTGATGAAATTTCCCTGATGCTGGATAAGTCTGCTTTTTAAACATGTTTGCTTGTTCAACCTAACCATAGTATAAATATGTTTTTTATTTGGTTTGCCAGCGATACAGTTTTGTTACCGGGTACGAGGTAAATTTTGTATGTAAAAATCATAGCACTTACATACCTCATTAAAAAGATCAGTTTTAGTATTGCCTGTTTTATATACCAAAGTCCAACAAAGAAAAGTCCATTGTTACTGAACAGACTGTTTATAAAAAGATGGCACCCATATAAAGAATGCCATCTTTTAGCTGGAGAAGATTAAAACTTGGTTGTAGTACTGAACTTGTATTGAACCTTCACACTCCAGTTTTGATCTGCCGCAATTGAAGCGGAATCCTGTGGGGCTTCAACAACTTTAAATGCAACATAACCGTCAATGCATTCCGATACCCAAACATCTCCCGGTTTAAGTTTTGCCACACCGCAATCAAAAGAAGTCTGAAACATCGTTGTATCAAGTGTTGTTAATCCAGCCAAATCAGCCGATGTTAGTTTGTACATTTTTCCAGTTGCAGGACGATACATTATCATCTCCTGCCAAAAGTTGTTGGTCGTTCCATATTCACACCAAGCGATTGTTTCACCATCGGGTTCAGTCAAGAATTGTGATGTGCTACCCACTTCTCCTTTTGACCAATCAACTCCCCAATGAGTCATTGTTAGAGTCTTTACATTTTCTGTATCGCCTCCAGCAGGGTTTTCATCTTCTTTACATGAAGAGAAAAGAACCATTAAAGAAAGAATGAATAGTGAAAGAAAAAATAATTTTTTCATTTTATACCTCAGTTTATGTTTTAGAATGATTGTTTACTTTTTTTTGTTTTACCCGGGTATGCAGAACCGCACCTTTTACAATACTTTGCATAAGGATTATTAATCCATTCCGAACACTCGGGACATCTGTCAACCAGCTTTTTTCCGCATAGCGAACAAAATTGATCTTTCTCGCTAATATGACAAAAGAAATTGCAGTCCGGGCATAGCTTGTATGCCTGCAATACTTCAGTGGTATTTTTTTCCATATACTTCAAAGATTGTTTTTAGTGAACCTTGTTTTCTATTTAGTTCAAAAATTATACCTTCAAGGGCTTTCTACCAAACCGTTGATTTTTTTCAATTAGGCAACAATTATAAGAATGAGTAGAGTTAAAACTGGCACAGTAAAACCACAGTGTTGCTTTATTGGGCAACATCACATGTTAATCTTTTTCGAAATGCTTATATTACAATATGAAACTACCTGTTATTATAATATTAATAATTCTTTTCGGCGGAGGTAAAAACAACTTTTCACAGGAAAGATGGAAATGGGAAGAGTTAAAGCATTCCTTTTCGGAAAATATTTACATTCTATCAGCCGCCTCAAGTAATGATTTTTGGGTTCGTAATGATAAGGGAGACGTTATTCATTACCGGAGCGGGAAATCAATCCGGCACAAAACAATAATCCCATCGCAGCAATCACGATTACTATTCGAATCTATAACAGAAAGTAATTTTATTGCAGCAGCAATGGATAACCAATGGCAAAATCATTTTTACACTTTTAACAAAGGGGTATGGAAAAAAGACACTTTGGTTTTTAGATTACCCATTCAAAACTTTTTAAAAGTGAACGATAATCTTATTTATGCAATCGGTAATTTCGGCACTATGCTTAAATATTCGGATAGCCGGTGGATAGAAATAAAGACGCCTTTAAAATCTCATATTAATTATATTGATATGGTTTCACCCGATGAAATATATCTCTTAACCAAATCGGAAGGTGTGTTCCGTTTTAACGGATTTGATTTTCAAAACATACCCTTTGAAGAAGCAAATAAATGGGATATTACTAACATAAAAGCGTTCGGGAAAGGGAACATTTTTGTAATCGACGGCAAAAGGAAAATCTATAAACTGGTGAATGGTAAATTCATTCAAGACCATGAAAACAAAGCTGTTTTCGGGAATGTCGAAAAAACAGCTTATTATGAAATCGTTCTTAAAACTGATCACCATAGTTACCTGCCGATGCAGATTCCGGCTCAATTAAGATTTTCCAACAACAAAAGTTATCACAAAGATTCGATTCTCTTTTCGGCTGCGGGAGGTGTTGTTTATAAAGCAAGTGTTTCAAGGGAGAATTACTTCTCTAATCTGAACAAGGTTTTTAATATAAAAAGTAATGATTTTACATTTAACCAGATTGCCGCGATAATAGACTTGAATAATGACGGTCTGCAGGATATAATGACAGTAAACAGAAGCACACGATCAAGTTTTACTTTTTTCTACAATGACCCGAAAAACCTGTTCCGGACTGAAATACTCCCCCCGTTTGAGATCGATGTAAATCTTGGTCCTTCGGCAGCTTACTTCGATTTCAACAACGATTACTATATTGATTTTGTAATTATTACATCGGACACAGGGGGAATATCATTGTCCGTTTATGAAAATAACAAAGCGGGAAGTTTCTTCAAGAGGAAATCAATATCGTTGAATTTCGATGACAATCTACATCCGCCGCTAAATCTAAAGCCGGTTGATATTGACGGTAACGGTAAACTTGATTTGTGCATAACATATTATTACGGTCCGATGGATAAACCCGGCTATGAAATAATTGTTAAAAATTCCTTACTGAATGAACTTGGCGAAATCGATACTTCGTATAAAGGGATTACAAAAGGATGGAATACACAGTCTCTTTTTGCCGATCTGAATAACAATGGAATAAATGAATGGATAATTGCAAATAAGTGGCGGAAAAGCAAACTTCTCGTCCGGCATGGTGATTTAATTATTGATGAAGCGGAAAAAAGAATTCCGAACTTAAGCCTGTCTGAGTGTGCCGGTATTTCTGCTGCCGACTTTGATAATGATGGGAATCTGGATCTACTTACTCTTTCGGATCAGAATTTTATTACACTTTACAAGAATAACGGGCGCGGCTATTTCAATGACGTTACTACTGAGTTCGGATTAAATCAGTTTAATACCGTTGATTCGATTCTCTCTTATGTTTCTACTGCGTTAGGGGATTTTAACAACGACGGTTATACGGATATTTTCATTTCACATTTGCACCCGGTAAACAGGAAAAACTTACTGCTTATAAATGTAGACGGAAAGTATTTTGTTGATAAAACCGGCGAAATGCAGATAACGTCACCTGTTTTACACTATTCAGTAGCAGCAGATATTGACAACGACGGCGATATAGATATTTTTAGTTTCGGCGCCAATGATTATGCTTTATGGATTAACAATCTTAACGACAATAACTTCATTAAAATAAAACCGAATGGAGTAATTTCAAACAGCGACGGTTGGGGAGCAAAAGTCTGGATTTACGAAAGCGGACACATCAACGAACATGATTTTTTACGGGGTTACAAACAGATCGGGACAGAAATATTCGGTTACTCTTCAAGTAAAGGATACATTGCACATTTCGGAGTTGATTCTTCGAAACTTTATGATGTCAAAATAAAATTCTACGGAGGGAAAGAGAAAATCCTATATAAATTAAAACCCGGTATGACTTATTCTGTTGATGAACTCGGCGGATTATTTGCTTTCCTATACAAGTTACCGGGTATTACTCTAATGGTTTTAAAAAGTAATGAGATTCAACTTTATATTGTTACAACGTTAATTGCATTCTTTTCCCTTTATTTCGGGACAAGGAACGGGTTAAAAAAATACAAATGGGACACAAGTTTGTTGTTAGGCTTTGTATCAACAAGCATAACTCTATACTGGCTGCTGATTATATTAACTAATAACTCAAACTTATTCTTCACCAAATATGTTCTACCGCTTTCAGCAGCTATTATGGGAATAATGATTCCGAATCTTGTGTTCTACTGGATAACGCGCAATCATGGTAAAACAAAATCGGTTGAAATACTTAAAGATGAACTGTTCTTTGAACTGCTCCAGTTTTCGCATGGGGAATGGGCGCTTTCTAATTTGAATAGTTTGCAGCTTCTGTTTGAAAACCCTCCCGATAATTTAACCGGTAGTAGATATATAGAAACACTTAATGAGCGGTACAAAACATTTATAGAAATGGTTGTTCCAAGGTTGAATGTAATAATCAATTTATCGGCGGCAATAGGTATCAAGGATGAATTAGTTCAACAGTGGAAGCATTCATTAAATCTTTTAATACGGATAAAAGATTGGCAGAACACCGGTTTCTATACGGAGTTAGCCGGGGGAGTAATTAAAATAAAAGATTCCCTCTCCAGTTTGAAAAGGTATGTATATATTAATTATTCATGCAACCCGGTTGAAGTAATCAAGAATACATGCAGCTCTCTTAATAATATAATTGAAGAACACTCCGTTCAAGTATCAAGAAACAAGTATTATGATGGTGAAAAAGGCGTTTTAATAAGGAACTATGAACTTGCTGATGTATTAGATAACTGCATCCGGAATTCGATTAAAGCATTGATTGGTAATGAACAGAAAGAAATTGAAATACGGGTTTACCGCGTCGCTCCCAAAATATGTATCGATGTTATTGATAACGGTTACGGGCTAAACGAAAATGAATTCGAAAAGGTTTTTGAAAGCGGTTATTCAGGTAAAGCAAGTACAGGCTACGGGTTGTTTAATTCGCGTGAAGTTTTGAAAAAATACGGCGGAAGAATTTTTGTTAAATTCAGCCGGCAATCGGAAAAGACAGTTTTTACAATCGAACTAAACGAAGGAATTCTGAATTGAAAACTCAACTTTTAATTATTGATGATAATAAAGAGTTTATAAACGACTTTACACTTGTGTTGAGCAAAGATTTCATCTGCATAAGTGCGTTTACAGGTGAAGAGGGTGTTGAATTGGTGAAGAAAAATCCACCCGACATAGTTCTGCTTGATTTAATGCTGGGTGAAGGTACAAATGGACTAAATGTATTAAAACAAATACAAAATGTTGATGAAGAACTACCGGTTATAATTATTACCGATTATGCTTCAATCGATACTGCAGTTGAAGCAATGCGGCTCGGAGCATTCGATTATATTTCCAAAACACCGAATTTGAAAGAGCTTAAATTCGTAATTGAAAAAGCGTTGAAGCAAAGAATCGTTATAAGCCGCTCCAGAGCTATTGAAGAAGATACTCTAAAACACTATTCGAGTATGCTTGGTAATAGCCCCGGGATGAAAAAGTTGAAAGAAACTATTTCTTTGTTTGCAGAAAACAGTAACACGGTTTTGATTACAGGAGAAAGCGGAGTCGGTAAAGAACTTGTAGCTCGCCAAATTCATCTTCAAAGTGATAGGAATAAAAAACCGTTCATTGCTATTAACTGTGCCGCAATTCCTAAAGAACTGCTTGAAAGTGAATTGTTCGGACACGAACGGGGTGCGTTCACAAGTGCAAATGCAAGAAAACTCGGAAAGTTTGAACTTGCTATGGATGGCGTTTTATTCTTAGATGAAATAGCCGAACTCGATTTTATGGCACAGGTGAAACTATTACGCGTTTTGCAAGAGAAGGAGTTTGACAGAGTTGGCGGAACTACAAGTATTAAAACGCATGCGAGGATTATCGCCGCAACAAATAAAAATCTTGCTGCAATGGTAAAAGAAGGAAAATTTAGAGAAGACCTTTTTTACAGGCTCGATGTACTTCCTATTTGTGTCCCCCCCTTGCGGGAAAGAAAAGAAGACATTGAAGAATTGGCGGTTCATTTTGCTAAAACTTCTTCAATTGAAATGAAGGTTCCATTTAAAGGTTTTTCGCCGGAGGCTATTCAATTGTTGAGTAGTTACGATTATCCCGGTAATATAAGGGAGCTTCAAAACTTTATTATCCGTGCGGTTTTATTGGCAAAGGGGAGAATAATAGAACCGGAGTGTATAGTTCATCAGCAGTTAATTGAATCAAGAAGTTCGATTAATCCGATTCAAATTCCAGATTCATGGGAGGAAATGGATGAAATGCGGAAAGCCGCCGCCGATAATGCCAGCCGGATAGTTGAGAAGCTGTTTTTAGAAAACCTGTTGAAAAATTTTAATGGGAATGTTTCCCGTGCAGCCGCACATATCGGTATTAACCGGTCAAATCTTCATAAAATGATGAAGAAGTGTGAAATTAAAACTGTTGAAGAGAAGCCGGATTCAGGAAATGGTTCTGAATCTCATCTTCATGAGTAAATTGAGACACATCACATATCCCGTTCTTAAAGAACTTTTTGCTAATGATAGATGTTGGTTGAAAAGAGTTTGGTGTCTTTCGGAAAATTTTCTCTGAAATACTAAACTATTTTAGAAAAACTTCGATAATAAGATGGTAAAAATTTTACCTATACAAAACCGTGAATAAATTAAACTATATGAAAGAACAATGAAAGCAAGTAAGTGGTCTATTGAACAAGGTGATTACAGTGTTAATCAGGAATTGTCGGATTACAAATCCGGCAACTACAAAAAGAGAAATGTAACATCTGTTGTTATAAAAGCGGTTATTTTTTATTCTATTGTGATTTTGGCAACCATTATCTCATTAAAACTCATTTAAAGTAAAAGAGTAAAACCCCCTCTTTCTTTTATCCTTCCAACTTTTTTTCTATTTTAAACCGTTATTAAAATATTTTTAGTTCCCATTACCGTATTCAAGGTACATGCCGGATTTGAATAGGTCTTTTGATAAACCTAATTTCAATTAAGGAGACGTACATTGAATATGGGGAAACTTAAGTAAAAATCTGCAATTAATTATTTGGAAATAGAAGAGAAATCAGATGAAATATTTAATCGGAATGGACGGGGGAGGCACAAAAACACATTGTCTTTTAACTGATGAAAATTGTAATATTCTTTACGAATGCAGCGGTGGTCCATCTACCTTTTTAATACTTGGTACAGAGAAAGTTTCGGAAACGTTAGCCGGATTAATTCAAGAATCAACTGTTTATTTAAAGATTAAACCGGAAGATATTCTTTCGGTTGTAATCGGGACTACAGGCGCCGGAAGAAGAAGCGATGCCGAAAAACTTGAAAGAGATTTTCTTGTATTTGCAAATTCAATAGGACTTCCGATAAACAATTTTCACGTTGAAAGCGATGCAAAAGCTGCACTCGAAGGTGCTTTTTCGGGGCAGCCCGGTTGTATCCTTATTGCAGGTACCGGCTCAATAATGTTCGGCATGGATGAAGAAGGAACAGTACAACGTGTCGGCGGATTCGGGCGGTTTATCGGCGATGAAGGAAGCGGTTATATGCTCGGTAAAAAAGGGTTGATCGTTGTCGCCAAATCTTACGACGGAAGAGGCGGAAAAACAATCCTTTCCGATTTAATATCAGAGAAATTCAATATATCTTCTTCCGAAGTATTAATAACTGAACTCTATAGAAATAATTTTGATATTGCATCTGTAGCTCCTTTAGTTCTTGAAGCTGCGGAAAAAGGAGACGAAGCTGCTCTTGCAATAATTGAACAGGAACTTGATGAACTCATGCTTCATGTTAAAGCCATGCGTGAAAAGATAAAAACTCCTGTTATGGATATTTCCTTTATAGGGGGAATACTTAGTAACGATAATATCTATTCACGGAAATTCATTGAAAAGATTCATAAAAAGTTTAAAGATGTAAACATCAAGAAACCCGATAGTAATCCCGCTTTCGGAGCTGTTCTGATGGCTAAGAAACAATGCGAAGTACAGTAATCTTAAAACAAAGGGAATTTATTAATCCATCATATACAAACGGAGAATTTAATGTTATTTAAAAAAGCTACTTACCGGAATGCCTGGGCATGGGTGCCGTCATTATATTTTGCAGAAGGAATTCCATACATAGTTGTTATGACAGTTTCGGTAATAATGTACAAAAGAATGGGAATTTCAAACACCGATATTGCACTTTATACAAGTTGGCTTTATCTGCCCTGGGTTATAAAACCGCTCTGGAGCCCGGTTGTCGATCTGCTGAAGACGAAAAGATTCTGGATTGTTTTTATGCAGCTTTTTGTAGGCGCGGGTCTCGCCGGCGTTGCATTAACTATTCCGGGAAGTGATTTTTTCCGCTATACACTCGCTTTTTTCTGGCTCCTTGCATTTAGCTCCGCTACGCATGATATTGCAGCAGACGGTTTTTATATGCTCGGTTTAAGCAGCCACGACCAGGCGTGGTTCGTCGGGATCAGAAGCACTTTTTATAGAATAGCAATGATTACCGGACAGGGACTAATAGTTATTGTTGCCGGTCATCTTGAAACCACTTCTCAAAATATTTCGTATGCGTGGTCAATCACTTTTTTCATTTTAGCGGCTTTATTCCTAATCTTCTGCATTTATCACTACTTTATTCTTCCTTTTCCCGCAGTTGATGTGGTTCGTGGAAAAGAAGAGTCAAAAAACTTTTTCAAAGAATTTGCTCTTACATTCGTTTCATTTTTCAAGAAGAAAAAGATAGGTGTTGCAATCGGATTTCTTCTTCTTTATAGATTTGCCGAAGCCCAGCTTGTTAAAATAGCTTCCCCGTTTTTGCTTGATTCAAGGGAAATTGGCGGACTTGGACTTTCAACCGAAGAGGTGGGATTTGTCTACGGAACAGTCGGGATTATCGCACTTACTTTAGGCGGTATTCTCGGCGGGGTACTTGCAGCAAAAAAAGGATTGAAATACTGGATATGGTGGATGGTTCTTGCTATAAACGTCCCGGACCTTGTTTACGTATATCTTTCATATGCCTTACCGGAGAATTTTCTGATTGTAAATATTTGCGTTGCAATCGAACAGTTCGGTTATGGAATCGGCTTCACGGCTTATATGCTGTATATGATCTATATTTCAGAAGGTGAAAGTAAAACGGCTCACTTTGCATTAACAACAGGTTTTATGGCTCTCGGAATGATGATTCCCGGTATGTTCAGCGGCTGGATTCAAGAAAACATCGGTTATCAGCATTTCTTTGTTTGGGTTTGTATCGCTACAATACCTGCATTTATAATTACTAAATTTGTTGATATCGATCCGGCTTTCGGAAAGAAAACTGATAACAATAACAAATAAAAAATGATGAATAACAAAACAACTTTTATCCTTTTGCTTCTTCTTTTCGTTGCATTTGTTTGGGGAGGAAATGTCGTTTTATCTTTGAAGAAAGACCACAAAATAGTTTTGTCCGATAACCAGAGATTTAAAACTATTAAAGATGTTTCTCTATTCAAAATTAATGATGATGATTGGGTAGAAGGACTTCTTTCCAACATGACAATCGAAGAGAAAGTGGGACAATTAATCTTTCCTTATGCACACGGCTTTAATTACGGAGAAGAGAGCCAGGAATTCCAACGTCTTTCTTACCTCGTTAATAATCTGAATGTCGGAGGATTTGTTTTCTTCAGAAGCAGGATGGAAGAAAAAGTTGAATTGATAAACAGGCTGCAAAATATTTCCAGAATTCCGCTATTGATTTCTGCAGATTTTGAAAACGGTGTAACTCAAAGAGTTCGCGGGGCAACATCCTTTCCAAATTTAATGGGAGTGGGAGCTGCAAATGATGTTAACCTTACATATAAAATGGCTGAAATAATCGCTAAGGAAGGGCGTGCTCTCGGTGTTCATCTTAATTTTGCACCCGTTTCGGACGTGAACAATAATCCGCTCAATCCTATTATTAATGTGCGTGCTTTCGGAGAAGATATTGAACTCGTTAAAAACCATACTAACGCTTTCATAAAGGGTTTGCAGAATAATAAAATGGCTGCAACATCTAAGCATTTCCCGGGGCATGGTAATACATCACTCGATTCGCATAGATCACTGCCGGTTTTATCGGGTAAGAAAAGCGATTTAAATGAAGTTGAATTATCAACCTTCAAATCAAATATTAGCTCGGGAGTAATGTCCGTAATGATCGGGCATCTTGCAGTACCGGCATTTGAACCGAAAAAAAATCTTCCATCTTCGCTTTCGGAAAAAGTGGTCTCGGAACTACTTCAAAACAAGATGAGATTTAAGGGACTTGTTGTAACCGATGCAATGAATATGAAATCGATTACTAAAAACTTCTCGAATGCAGAAGCTGCTGTACTTGCAATCAAAGCCGGTAACGATGTGATTCTATTCCCCGAAAACGAAGATGATTCTTATTTCGGCATTCTTGATGCAGTTAAAACCGGCGATATAGATGAGGAAAGAATAAATCAATCCGTAAGAAAAGTATTACTGTTAAAAAAATGGGTGAATCTCGACTCGGAAAAGTTTACCGATGTAGAAAAAATGAAAAAGAGTGTCGGAGCTTTTTCTTCAAGACAAATAGCAAAGAAGATAGCTGAAAAATCAATTACAATTGTAAAGAATAAAAACGGAATTATTCCGATCAGGCAATGCTTAAAAACAAAGTATGCTCACTATTCACTGCTTGACAGTGAAACCTCAAATGCTGCCGCAAGTTTTGAACAATGGTTGAATGATAGATTAGTAAACATAAAGAACATTACTCTGCCGCTCAAAAGCAAAGATAAGAGTTATACCGAAGCCGTTGATTCGGCTAAAGATGCTGATGTTATTATTCTTTCGGTTTATGTAAAAGTACGTGATTACAAAGGAAGTGTAACCCTGGCGCAGAACCAGGAAAAATTTATCAACTCGATAATGAAATTACAAAAGCCTGTAATATTGCTCTCTCATGGCAATCCGTATTTACTTATGAACTTCCCCGATGTTGATGCTTATTTATGCAACTACGGTGATATTCATGTTTCAGAGAAAGCGCTTGAAGAAGCTATATTCGGAGAGAAAACAATTTCCGGTATACTGCCGGTTTCAATCCCGAACAGCGGTTATGCAGCCGGTAGTTCAATGATTCTTGAAAAGTCGACTTTATCGGTTGACGCTTCCGGTTTGAAACAGAAACAACAATCCAACTTAAAAAAGATTGACGTACTTTTTGAAAAAGCAATCAAAGATTCTGCTTTCCCGGGTGCGGTAATTTTAATAGCGAAAGACGGCAACATCGTATATGAAAAAGCATACGGAAAACATACATACGATAGAAATGCCGAAAAAATGTCCACTTCCACTATCTTTGATCTTGCATCGGTTACAAAGGTAACAGCAACAACAAACGCTGCTATGATTTGCATTGATAGAGGATTGTTTAAACTTGATGATAAGGTTACAGCTTATATTCCCGCGTTTGCTGCTTCCGGTAAAGAAAACGTAACAATAAGAAATTTACTTTTACATAATAGCGGTTTACCGGCGTTCAAACCGTACTATAAAATGAATAAAAAAGGTTCCGAAATAATTGATGATATTTACCAAAGTAAACTTGAATTTGAACCGGGAACAAAAACTCTTTATTCAGATTTGGGAATGATTACCCTTCAAAAAATAATCGAAAAAGTTACCGGGAAAACTCTCGATAGATTTTGTTATGATGAATTGTTTGCCCCGCTTGGAATGAAAAACACTCTCTTCAATCCCCCGGTTGAAATGAAAAACCGTATTGCTCCAACAGAGATTGATGATTACTGGAGAAACCGATTAGTACAAGGAGAGGTGCATGATGAGAATGCATTCTCTCTCGGTGGAGTTGCCGGACATGCAGGTTTGTTCTCTACTGCAAGAGATATTTCCGTATTACTTCAAATGTTGTTGCAAAAAGGTTTTTATCAGGGTAAACAGTATATTAAAAAAGAAACGGTAGAACTATTCACAAAGCGGGAATCGGAAAGCAGTACAAGGTGTTTGGGCTGGGGAATTAACTCGCCCGGCTCGTCTGCAGGTAAACTATTTTCTCCGGTAAGTTACGGACACACCGGGTTTACAGGTACTTCGGTTTGGACAGACCCTACAAGAAATTTAATTGTAGTTCTTCTAACAAACCGGGTTTACCCGACAAGAGAAAACTCGAAACTCGGTAATTTCAGACCATCACTTCATAGTGCGATTATAAATGCTTTAGAAAAATAGAACTATATGAGAGATAACAATTTTTTCAAACTTACACATAAAGAAATAATAGAGGTTGAGAGTTTATTCAACCGACTTACGCTTAAAGAAAAAATTGCACAGATGATAATGCCGTATGCTTTCGGTAATTATGCGAGTTATGATTCACCGGAGTATAAAAGATTAAAAAAATTAGTTGCTGAAGATAAAGTCGGAGCGCTCTGTTTTTTCAAAGGAACGGTTTACGGTTACGCTCATTTAATTGATACTCTTCAATCGTTTTCCGATGTACCGTTATTAATAACAGCCGACTTTGAACGCGGTATTGCTATGCGTCTGATTGACGGAACCGAGTTTCCGTACAATATGGCGGTTGCCGCGACCGGGAATCCCGGCTACGCCTATCAAATGGCGAAAGCAATTGCTGAAGAGATGAATGCGGTTGGTGTGCATCAAAATTTTTCGCCTGTTGCCGATATTAATTCCGACCCTGAAAACCCGATTGTAAACATCAGGGCTTATTCCGATGATAAAGAAATCGTGTCCCGTTTTTGTGAAGCCTTCATAAAAGGCTCAATTGATGCGGAAGCTTTGTCCTGCGCAAAGCATTTCCCCGGACACGGCAACACCAATGTTGATTCACATAATCAATTACCGTTGATAGCGACTCCGCTTGATTTAATGAATGAGCGGGAATTGTACCCGTTTAAAAAGTGTATTGAAGCTGGTGTTCATGCTGTGATGATCGGTCATCTTGAAGTCCCTTCGCTTGAAAAAGAAAAAGGATTACCATCCACATTGTCGTATTCGATTATAACGGAATTACTGAAAGAGAAACTCGGCTTTGACGGATTGATAATAACCGATGCAATGAACATGTACGGAGTTGCAAACTATTTTTCTGCAGCTGATGCAGCGATAAGATCAATTAATGCCGGTGCGGATATTCTTCTCTTTCCACCGGATGATGATATAGCTTTGGACTCCATTTTTGAAGCTGTTTCCAACGGCAACATCCCGGAAGAGAGAATTAATGAAAGTTGTTTCAAAATACTTTCGGCTAAGCAGAGTTTGAAACTTGCAGAGAAGAAGAGAATTAATTTTAAGAGTATTCCCGAAATAATCGGAAGTGATAGAATTACGTCTATTGCTCAGGAAATCGCCGACAAATCAATTACACTAATTAAAGACGATAAAAATCTTGTCCCGGTCAATCGGTTGAATAAAGTCTCATGTTTGACTATTACCGATAATGTTGAAACAGATACAGAATTATTCTTTCAAAATCATCTTACTGAAAACTTTACACTTTTTAGAAAGAAAATCTTGAACTCTAAAAGCAGCAATGCCGACTATGAAAAAGCATTTGAAATTGCAAAGCAATCGGATTGTATCGTCCTGCCTGTTTTTGTCAGGATAAGAGCTTATCAAGGTGGATTCAGTTTGCTGCCGGAACAAGCAGAGTTTCTGAATAAGCTATTCAAAGAAAATATTGATACGATACTTATAAGTTTCGGCGACCCGTATTTAATTACATCTTTCAAATCAATCGGGACTTATATAAACGCTTACGGTGATATGAAAATTTCGCAGAAAGCAGTAGTAAAAGGATTACTGGGGAAAATCAAATTTGAGGGAGTTTCACCCGTCAAATTGTTTTTGTAGAAATGGATTTAAACAAATCACTTACTTAATTGGTAAATGCGATGAAGAAAGACAATATTCTTGAGAAGGTCCTTCATTATTTCAATCTTGACGGCGAGACCGAAAAGTTTGACATTATACATGAAACGATAATAAAGGATATAAATTTTAGAGGTACAAATCTCTGGATTTTAATGTTTGCAATTATTGTTGCATCGGTTGGACTTAATATGAATTCAACTGCCGTAATAATCGGTGCAATGCTTATCTCTCCGCTGATGGGACCGATTAACGGGATGGGTTATAGTATAGCCACTTACAATTTTCCCCTGTTAAGAATTGCAGTAAAAAACTTCACATTTGCAGTCATTGCAAGTTTGGTGGCTTCAACTTTTTATTTTGCTATTACCCCCGTTTCCAATGCTCACTCAGAACTCTTAGCAAGAACAAGTCCAACCATTTATGATGTATTAATCGCATTGTTCGGAGGGCTTGCCGGTATTGTTGCAATTACAAGTAAGCAGAAAGGAAACGTTATCCCGGGAGTTGCGATAGCCACTGCATTAATGCCTCCTTTGTGTACAGCCGGCTACGGGCTTGCAACTGCGAAATTCAATTTTTTCTTCGGTGCATTTTATCTGTTTACAATAAACACAGTTTTCATTGCAATATCTTCAGTTATTGTATCTCAGGTACTGCGTTTTCCAATCCGTACCCTTGTTGATGAAACACAAAAACAGAAAGTTAACCGAATAATTACCGGTGTTATTCTCGTTACAATTATTCCGAGTATTTATTTCGGATATGGTCTCGTAGAAAAAGAACAGTTTACAGAGAATGCGAATAACTTCATTCGTAACATCAGTATTTTTGAAGGAAATTATTTGTTGAAGCATGAAATAAGTGCAGGCAGCAAAAGCATTAATCTTGTATACGGCGGCGGCTCTCTAACAGAAGCACATCAAAAAGCAATTGTAGAAAAAGCAAAAGACTTTTCACTTGAAAAAGCAAATATTTCTTTTAAACAAGGCTTTTCATTTGCCGAATTTAGAACGGAATTGAACGAAGTTGAAAATCTAAAAGCGGAAATAAACCGGCTATCTTTAATGCTCAAAACAAACGAGCAGAAAAGAGACAGTATGGCAAAAGTAAATGAATTCGGAAAGCAGTTACTAAGTGAACTTAAGCCGTTGTATCCGCAGATACTTTCTACTTCTTATTCGGAGACGATGGTTTTTACAAAGGATTCTGTAATAAAGCGGGATAACGTTGCGCTTGTGCTTGTATCTTCAAAAAACAGGTCGCTGAACAATACGGACAGAACCAAAATAACAGATTGGCTGCAGGCAAGACTTACTGATAAAAAAGTTAAAATTCATTTTGAAGAAGTGAGATAA
>DAIRET010000038.1:0-2066 GCA_036795455.1 Ignavibacteriaceae bacterium | reverse complement strand
CTTATATTCGGAATGAAATTTTAAACAAATTAGGAGTAAACCAAGTGAAGCAGTTTTTTAGCGTAATTGTTTTATTTACATTCCTCACATCCGGTTGTATGGGATCAAATTCATCGAAGGATGTTAAAAAAGATAATAATACAGAAACAACAGAAAGAGAAATAATGCAGGATTCAAGTGCAACAACAGACTCTATGCTTGTAGCGGTTATAAATACAAGCATGGGAATTATCGAAATAGAATTATTTGAAGAACAAACACCGAAAACAGTTCATAACTTTGCTGAACTCGCAAAAAAAGGGTATTACAACGGCGTTATTTTTCACCGTGTAATTGATGGCTTTATGATTCAAGGCGGCGACCCGACCGGAACCGGGCGCGGAGGTGAAAGTATTTACGGACATAAATTCGCAGATGAAATTCATCCTCAGTTGAAACATACCGGGGCAGGTATCTTATCAATGGCTAACGCCGGTCCAAACACAAACGGAAGTCAATTTTTCATTACTCTGGTTGCTACTCCTTGGTTGGATGGTAAACACACTGTATTCGGAAAAGTAATCGGAGGAATGGAAGTCGTTACTGCTATCGGTAAAGTTGCTACTTCAAAACCGGGAGACAAACCGCTTACTAATGTTGTAATGGAAACCGTTACAATCGAAAAACGGGTTAAATAAGTTAATTATTAACCGGTAGGGACGAGAAATTTTAGCGGTGTTCTCTTTAACATATATTGTTATACAAATCCGAACACCGCTTTATTAATTCAATTGTAGATTCAAGTAGTCCCATAACAGTAAAAAAACTTATGATTGTAGAAGCAGTTCAAGGAAATAAATGGGCAAGCAACGTTTAGCATCTGTTACTGAAATTGAAAAACAGTTGAAACAGAAAAAGTTTCTTCCTGTTTATTTTATTTTCGGGGAGGATTCGTTCCAGGTAAAAAACACTTTAGCTGTAATTGAAAAAGCTATTCAACCGGAAATTGCTTCCGATTTTGACAGGCATGTCTTCTACGGCTCAACTTGTAATGTTCTTGAAATAATAGATTTTTCTCTTTCATTCCCTTTCGGTCCCGGTAAGAAATTAGTAGTAGTAAAAGAATTTGAGAAAGTAAAAGACACCGCAAAACTGAACAACTATCTCAACTCTGCACCCGATTTTACAGTTCTTGTACTTATCCATGAAGAGGGGATCAGAAGTTTTGAGAACAAGTTTTTCAAAAAGTTGATTGAACAAGGCTGGATATTCGAAGCAAAAGAATTAAAAGCAGACGGATTGGCGGATTGGGCGGTAAGTTATGTTTCTTCCAAAGGGAAAAAACTTTCCGGTGCGAATGCTGCTTACCTTGTTGAACTAACAGGCGAGAACCGTTCAATCCTTGAAATGCAGCTTGAGAAAATGCTGACATACCTTGAAGATAAAACCGAGATTACATTCGAGATGGTTCAATCGCATGTAATTTCTTCAAAAGAATACACGATTTTTGATCTACAAAATGCAATCGCAGTACGCGATAAAGAAAAAGCTTTCCGTGTCGGTTACAATCTACTTGAACGGGAGAATATAATCCCGGTAATCGCTTTTTTGAATAAATATTTTACAGGGCTGGCTCAAATTACGGAACTGAACGAAAAGAAAATGCCCGATGCTGAAGCCGCAAGAATTGTGGGAACAATTCCCTACTACTATTCCGGATACAAATCAGCACGTGATTATTACGACAATAAAAAGCTATACCGTATCTCAAAAGCATTACTTGAAGCAGACCTCTCGGTTAAATCAACCTCCATTGATGAGAAAACAGTTCTTACGATATTATTAACAAAAATTCTGAATTAGTTTATAATAAGGGAAGCCTTTGGGTGCGGCTTCCCTTTTTGTAAAAGATTACTTTGTTACCAGCATCTTCTTCGTTTCGGAATACTTCCCGGCAGTGATTCGGTAGAAGTATACCCCGCTCGGTAAACCTCCGGCATTAAACTTTACCTGATGTGTCCCTTCGGCAAGTTCATTATCCACAACTGTTTTTATTTCTTTACCGAGAACATCAAATACTTTTATTA
>DAIRET010000037.1:0-19439 GCA_036795455.1 Ignavibacteriaceae bacterium | reverse complement strand
ATCAAGCGGAATCTATTTATATAGGATAGAAATAATAGGGCGAAATAATATCCCCGTATTCATGGATATGAAAAAAATGTTGTACATAAAGTAAGGAAATAAAACCCGGTAAAAGAAAAACCGTGGCAACATAAAACAACCCAAAACAAAAGGAGCTAAGGATGAAAAACAAACATTTAATCGGCAGAAAGGTATTACATATAGTAATACTTCTGTTATTGCTAACAGTAAGCCGTAATATCAATGCCCAGCCGCACTATTTTCAGAAGTATGACGGAATACCGATAATAGCGCATACGAATTTAACAACGACGGAGCTTGTAAATCGCCCGGCATCATTAAGCAAAATGAAAGAGCTTGGTATTTACGGGTTTTACGCAGTTGACTTGAACCCTCAAAGGTATAACATAATAACAAACAACTATGATCTGAAGGTTTTTCCTTATCAATTTCATACGGATACTACGAACATAATACCATATCCCCACATAACCAGATATACGAATGCAGTTTATTCTATTTGGCTTGCGGGTGGAAGAGGGAATGGTGAATTGGGGGACATTCAAATTGATTATAATCCCGACCTTGCCGACAGAACCATAGATGGGACAGGTATAGAGACAAAGAATAACGGGGTACCGGGTCATCTTCTTGATGGTCCTTACTACTTTCAATGGCGTGAATATAAGGTTTACGGTGGTACGGTTAGATATAATGCAGATTTCCGAATGAAGATTGATTCGATAGATACGTTACCGGCAGGATATAGAGATGACCTTGTATGTAGTTTACAGGTTGTAGCAAGCAGGTTTGTTGAAGATATACCGGGTGATCCGTTAATACAATATGACACCACATTGCATTATAAATTAGTTTACGTAAGGGACTTTGAAAACCCTTCCACGGGTTCACTTTGGGGTAATTGGACTAAGCAGAGCATAGAAAGATATACTCTAATGGCGGTAAATCAAAGCCGTGAAGATTTTTATGGTGAAGACGTAGAAGCAACCGGCAGCGATTTTACGGCTTCTTTTATGCAGTATAAGGTTTATTGGACAGGTTTACAATACTTAAAACTTACAATTGATACAATTAATATTTATGATAATGTCGGATGGGAGTTATTCAATAGTCAGATTGCGATTAATCGAATAACAGAGTCATTGAATTATTACAATGATACTAATTACGTTTTAGGGTGGCATGGGATAGGAGAACCGTTTAGTATTGATAACTATTTACCATTTCGGGAAATGAATTATTTGGTCAAAGAGGTTAACCCGCAGCTTAGGGTTTTCTTTGTCACGAAATCACAAAAAAAACACTAAACCCTCATTAAAGTTTCCAATATCTGATTAAAATCGCTTAAAACGTAATATTTCGAAAAAATCAGTCTCTTAAAGTTAGAATTTTTCCTCTAAAAGTAAGGATAACCTCGAAAAAAACGAGAACATTCTCTGTAAAAGTGAAAATAACCTCCAAAAAAATGAAACTATTTTCACTAAAAGTGAGGCTAACCCCGATAAGAGTGAAACCATTTCCTCTATAAATGAGGATAACCTCCCCAAAAGCGAGGTCGTTCTCCCTAAAAGTGAAGATAACCCCAAAAAAAGTGAAACCCATCTCCCTAAAAGTGAGGCTAACCTCGATAAAAGTGAAACCATTTCCCCTATAAATGAGGATAACCTCCCAATAAACGAGGTCGTTCTCCCTAAAAGTGAAGATAACCTCGAAAAAACCGGACTAAACTTAGATTAATATGGATCTTTTGCATCAGATTGATCATTTCATCTTTATTCTGGCATTTCTATCAAGTCATATTTATGACATTTCAATTATGTTATCGCAGGTGTTTTCCGCTACGAATTGTTACTAAAGATGACTATTTGAGTACTCCCTATGAGAAAACATACCAACTTCATATCTTTACAAGTAAAATCATTTAATTTATAACTCGTATGAAATTTCCAATTTATCTCGATTATCATTCTACAACTCCAGTTGACCCTATAGTTTTAGAAGCTATGCTCCCCTACTTCAATGAAAAGTTCGGGAATGCCTCTTCAAAAAGTCATTCTTTCGGAAATGAAGCTGCCGCAGCGGTGGATATTTCAAGGGAAACTATCGCGAATTATCTTGGTGTATCAAAAGATGAAATTATATTCACAAGCGGGGCAACCGAATCAATTAATCTTGCCTTGAAAGGTGTAGCTGAATCTTCAGAAAAAGGGAAAAACCGGATTATTTCTACGAATATCGAACATGGTGCTGCTTTCGATACTCTTAACTATCTGAGCAAATTCGGTTTTGAAATTACTTTGCTTGAAGTAAATAGCGAAGGACTTATCTCTCTTGACGAACTTGGATCTGCAATTGATGAGAAAACTTTACTTGTTTCTATTATTTTAGCGAATAACGAAATCGGTGTAATTCAGGATTTAGAAAACATAAGCAAGATTTGTGCTGATAAAAACATTCCTTTACATTTGGATGCTTCGCAAGCAATCGGGAAAGTCCCGATAAACCTTACTCATACGCCGGTGGATTTGCTTTCTTTTACAGCACACAAAATTTATGGACCAAAAGGAATAGGATCACTATATATCCGTAATAAAACTCCCAGGCTGAAATTATCACCACAAATGCTTGGGGGCGGACAAGAAAAAGGATTCCGCTCCGGTACATTGAATGTACCCGGTATCGTAGGATTAGGAAGAGCCATTTCTTTACTTCAGAAATATGACAAAGAAGAAAACAAGAGAATCGCCATTCTGCGTGATAAACTTCTTGACGGCTTGACACAACAACTTGATTGTGCGTTCGTAAACGGCAGCATTATCCACAGATTACCGAACAATCTGAATATCCGTTTCGAGGGGATTCCTTCGGATACTCTGATTTCTAATTTGAAAGAAATAGCTGTTTCAACAGGTTCGGCTTGTTCTTCGCAATCAGGTAAAGTAAGCCGCACATTAAAAGCAATCGGTTTATCGGATGAGCAGGTAAAATCCTCGATAAGATTTGGAATAGGCCGCTACACAACCGAAGAAGAAATAAACTTTTCAATTAATTTAATTGTTAATCAAGTAAACAAACTAAAAAACGAATCATAAAACGATAATATATATGAAGTCATCAACTAAACTGGAACTATTAAAAAGAGATTACAAAATATTTTTAAGCTATTTTAAAGCGAACTACCCTGTATTCCACAACTCAAATGTGTTTTTCAGGGATTTGCAATATGCAATAAGAAGATTTTTAGAGAGTAAAGGATTTGAAACGAATTACAACGAAGCAACGAAATTGGCTGTTTCTTTTGCTGAATTGATGGAATTAGAGGGTGTATTTGTAAAGACAAGTAAAATAGGCTGGAAACTTAACTACCCGGCTTTTTTAACCGGTTCACCGCTCGCAGAAACAGTTGAAACAGAGTATATTTAAGGAGGATAATAATGCACGAACATTTTCAAACAGATTCTGAAATCGTTATTACACCGAAAGCTGCACAACAGATAAAAAGACTTAAAGAAGAAAATAATGTACCGGAAGATTTTGCCCTCAGAGTTGGAGTAAAAGGGGGTGGTTGTTCAGGTTTGTCATACTCCCTCGGCTTTGATAGCAAGCAAAGAGAAGGCGATACTGTAATAATGCAAGATGGTATTAAACTTTTTATCGATGGAAAGAGTTTATTCTATATAAGCGGAACACAACTTGATTTTACTGATGGACTAAACGGGCGGGGTTTTGTTTTTAATAATCCGAACGCACACAAAACCTGCGGCTGCGGTAGTTCATTCGGAGTATAGATATGAAAAGAAGGAATTTTTTAGGAGCAATATCTGCTCTACCTATCATCCCGGTATTAAAACCGGTTGAAAACTTTACGAATTTTTTTAATAATGAAAGGATAGAAAAAATGTCAAAATTTGAATTAGCCCCTTTACCTTATAGTTACGATGCACTTGAGCCTTACATCGATAAAATGACGATGGAAATTCATCACTCAAAGCATCACCAGGCTTATGTTAATAACTTAAATAATGCGGTTGCCGGTACGGATATGGAAGGCAAATCACTTGAAGATTTATTTAAATCAATTTCAAAAGCTCCTGTTGCCGTTCGCAATAACGGAGGCGGTGTGTATAATCACAATATTTTCTGGAAGATGATGAAACCTAATGGAGGAGGTGCTCCATCCGGCGCATTAGCCGATGCAATTAACTCTACATTCGGTTCTTTTGCAGAGTTTAAAAAGTTGTTCGGTAATGCTGCTGCAACAAGGTTCGGTTCCGGTTGGGCTTGGCTTGTAGTTGCCGATAACAAACTTGTAGTAACCTCTACGCCAAACCAGGATAATCCGTTGATGGATTTAGCTGAAGTTAAAGGCTTCCCATTACTTACATTGGATGTTTGGGAACACGCTTATTACTTGAAATATCAGAACAGACGTCCCGATTATATTGAAAATTGGTGGAGTGTTGTAAACTGGGACGAAGTATCAAGACGTTTTTCAGAGTTGAAGTAAACCATATTGGTTATCACTTAAAAACACATTTTTGATTTCAATTAAAGCGAAACTGTTTCCCCTCGAAACGTTTCGCTTTTTTTCTTATTTTTGCACATGATTTTTGATTTTTATAGCATTATTAAATGAATAGATTTATTCCCATATTCCCTCTAACACTTGTTGTATTCCCGGCTTCAAGGTATCCACTGCACATCTTTGAAGAAAAGTATAAAATAATGGTCAAAGAATGCATGACTAAGAAAAGCGGCTTTGGAATTGTACCGACTGTTTCAAAAGAGTTGAGTTCTATCGGCTGTTATGTTGTAGTTGATACAATTACAAATAAATACGCTGCCGGCGATTTTGATATTGTTGTTGAAGGAGTTCAGCGGTTCACAATTGTTAGTAAATCGCTTCACCCGGACGGCTACTACTTCGCCGAAGTAGAACCATATGACGATAATACAAGTAAAGTAAACGAATTTTTAGTTGCGGAGTTAAATGCCAGGTTTAAGAAACTGGTTAAAAGGATTAATTATAAACTTGAAGATAGTTTCTGGAATAATTTACAATCGGCTGAATTGAAATCATTCAAACTGGCTGAAAAAAGCGGTTTAAGTATTGAACAACAGGTTGCTTTAATTGCAATGCAGAATGAAACCGAACGAATTACTTTACTACTTGAGCATATAAAGAAAGTTGAAAAGTACCTTGATGAAAAAGCTTCCGTAATGAAGCTGATTCTGAATGATGGGTATATAAACTAACTCCGTCTCTTTGGCAAATCCTCATTTTTTATCTTCAATTAAGAAAAAAAAGAACTTCTTACAAATTTCAATTGGCGTATAAAACTAAAAACCATTATATTTGGCACACAAAAATTAAAGCATTCGGGGCGTAGCGCAGCCCGGTTAGCGCGCTTGGTTCGGGACCAAGAGGTCGGGAGTTCAAATCTCCCCGCCCCGACTCTAATCCGAGGTTTATTTATATGGCACAGAATCACTCATTTGATATAGTCTCTCAAGTTGATTTACAGGAAGTTGATAACGCTGTCAACCAGGCAATTAAAGAGATTCAACAGCGGTACGACTTAAAAGACTCCAATACTACAATTGAATTAAATAAAAAAGATAAACTACTTTCAATCAATACTAAAGATGATTATTCTCTTAAAGCGAGCATCGATATAATCCAGAGTAAGTTTATCAGAAGAAGTATTTCAATCAAAGCACTTAAATACGATGAACCTCAACCGGCTGCAGGCGGAAGGTTAAAGCAGACAATCCAGTTACAGACCGGTATTTCCAAAGACAATGCAAAATTGATTGTTAAATTAATCAAAGATTCCCGGTTAAAAGTAAACGCTCAGATACAGGATGAACAGGTTCGTGTAACCGGTGCAAAAATCGACGATCTGCAAGCAGTACAGAACATGATAAAAGATGCGGATTACGACTTCCCTACCCAGTACGTTAATTACAAATAAGTTTGACGATCAGAATTTCCGATAAATAATCGGTTGTTTGAATAAAAAGCTGTCTTCAATAGGTTGATTCTGTATTTTGCAACAGTTCGTTTCAGTCTCTTATTTTTTTCAATTGTTTTTTTAGAATTATGAATGTTACTAATGCAGAAAGTAGGTCTGCAGTAGGAATTGCCATCCATACGCCGTACAAAGAAAAAATACCTGGAAGTACTATTAATGCCGGTGTAAGAAAAATAACCTGTCTTGTTAATGAAAGAATAATCGAAACCCTTGCATGCCCTATCGAAAGAAAAAAGTTTGTCGTAACCATCTGAAAACCTACTATCGGAAACAGTGCGAATGTTATATACATTCCTAAAGAAGTATCGGTAATCAGTTGAACATCTTTTGTAAAAGCAGATGCAATCAGTTTTGGAAATAGCTCACAAAGAATAAAACCGAAACTTGTAACCACAGTTCCAGCAAGAATAGTTTTCTTTAATACCTCTCTCACGCGGTTAAACTGTTTTGCACCGAAATTAAAGCCAGCTATCGGCTGCATCCCCTGGCTAAATCCCAGCACTATCATTGCAAAAAGTGATTGAATGCTCACGATAATTCCAAACGCTCCGATTGCATAATCCCCACCATATTCAGCAAGGGTTACATTCATTAGAATAACAACCAGTGATGATGTAGTGAACATAATAAATGTTGATATTCCAATAGAGAATATCTCCCGAATTATTTTAAGTTCAAGTTTAAAACAGTTTCTTGTAAAATGGACGTAATGACTTTTCCGAAGAAAATGCAATAACACCCAGATTAGTCCTCCTATTTGAGCTAATACTGTTGCAAGTGCGGCTCCACTTATTCCCCATTCAAATTTAAATATAAAAATTGGAGCAAGAATAATATTGATTCCGATAGTAAAAACAGTAACAATCATTGCTTCTTTGGGATAACCGGATGCTCTCATAATGTTATTTAATCCTAAGTACAAATGAGTAACAACGCTACCTAATAAAATTATACTCATAAAATCTTTTGCATAAGGAAGTGTATCCTTACTGGCTCCGAATAGATAGAGAACCTGATCGAGAAAAGTAAACATTATAACTGTAAAGAAAATGCCTATCAGAACATTTAACAGAACAGCATTACCAAGAATCTTTGTAGCACCATCGGTGTCTTTTTCTCCAAGTTTAATCGAAACCATTGCAGATGAACCAACACCAATTAGCGATCCGAAAGCCGCTGATAAATTCATCAAAGGGAAAGTAATTGCCAGTCCAGAGATTGCGAGAGAACCAACACCCTGCCCAATAAAAATACGGTCAATAACATTATACAGTGATGCCACTGTTGTAGAAATAATTGCAGGAATTGAATACTGCCACAATAAATTCCCGATATTTTCAGTTCCTAATATGGCGGGGGATTTTTTTTCATTCATAGATGGATTAAATATTTAAATTCTTTTTCATAAATGCGGATTATGGAGGGTCTATCCTCAAAAATTTTATTCTTTTGAGTATGTATTTTCTTCTCCCTTTTTGCGATTTCTGCTGCTAAAAAGAAACTCTAACGTCTCAAATTCTTTTTCCCAATGAAGCTCGGTTGAAGCTGTTTCACAATTTCTCTGCAGAACTTCTAATAAATGCGGGTCACTCTTTATTCTCAAAAGAACTTCAACTAAATCTTGCTCATTATCCGGATTGATAGTATAACCGACATCATACTTTTCAATTACCTCCTTCATCTGTGGAAAATTACTTGCAATAACCGGTTTACCTGCCATAATATATTCAAATAGTTTATTAGGTAGAGCATAGAAGTAACTCAACGATATATTTTCAATAACAGCAAGACCAATATCAGCACCAGCAGTTAAATTGAGTAAATCATCCTGGCTAACCCTACCGGCAAAAACAACTCTGTTTTCAATTCCAATCTTAACCGCAAGCTGTTTATAAAAAACCATTTCTTCGCCATCTCCAACAATTAGAAGTGAGAACCCGCCTACTTTCTTAATAGCTTCAAAAACTAACCTTAATCCCCTGCCGTGAAGAACAACTCCCTGGTAAAGGAGCACTTTATCATCTGCCTGTATATTAAATTTTTCTCTAATGTTCACCGGGTTAAAATGTTCTTTATAGATTGGAAGATTCCGTAATGTTAATACATTCTGCAACTTAAATTTTTCTTTGATGAAGTCTGTATCCATATTTCCTGTTGTTATCACATAATCAACCAGCCGTATAAAGATTCCTTCAATTATTTGGATAGATTTTTGAAGTGTTTTTTTGTTCTTTAATCCTGCAAGAAAACCGTACAATTCACGCGAATCGTACAAAACTTTACCACGTTTCAATTTCCCTATTACAGAAATAAAAGGAAGTGTCTGTACATCTTCAGCAAAATAGTAATCCGCTCTCTCTAAAAATAAATGATACTTTAATATTGCAACGAACCTAATATAAAAACATAAAGAGCAGAATGATTTATTTAGCTTGTATACCGAAATCTCCCCCTTTTTTGAGATAAAACTGCTATCCTTCCACTCAAACCCGATTACCTTTACTTTTATACCTCGTTTTGTAAGAGATTTATACAAATTAAGGGTTCGCGTATCGTAATACGGGTTGCCGAGAAATGCAATTAAGGCTTTTTTCATCCGGATTACAAAAGAAGCCTTAGAGTGTTACGCATAATAGTTTTAGCATCAAATTTTTCTTTAAAGTCTATTAAACTCATACTTGGTGTCATCGGATTTTCTGCTTTTGTATCTTGCGAAACCCCGATATCAACATACTGATAACCGTTTTCGGTTGACCATTTCACAACTTCATACATAACTCTTTGAATCGGTTTGAGATGTTGATATTCATAGTAGAGCATATTATAAAAACATAATGAAACAGATTTATTTGCAATGAATAAAAGGGAACCTCCTATCGGTTTATCATCTTTATAAACCATGAAAAGTTTTAAATTTTCCGGTAGTAATTCCTTTAACCTGTATAAATCTTCGAGAGAGTGAGTAGGTTTAACATTATGCCGTGCCTTGTTGTCAATTAATATAGGATAAAACTCTTCATATTTTTCATTCAGTTCCACTTTTAATCGGAAATCCTTGATTGATTTCCTTACATTTCTTCTTATTGTTGGTTGGAATCTGTCAAGAATGTCCCTATCAGTATCAAGTTTTATTGCACTTGATATATAATGTAAATCATACCTGAATCCCCGCCACAATAAAGCAAAATCAAGATTCTGGTTCTGATATTTTTCGTAAATCATAGGGGCTGAAGTTAGAATAAACTCCTTAAATCCGTTGGCTTTTCCATAATCAATTAGTAAATCAACTATCTTAAGAGTTTCTTCGAAACGAATATCATTTGTAACAATTGAACCATAGCTTGCACCTATCGGGGATTCGTAAACTCCATCCTGCAATCTACCCGGTAATACTGCTTTTATCTCATCTTTTTCAATAAAAATCAGATGGTTAAACTTAAACTTTCCTTCCGGGTGATAATCGAAAAACTTTTGTAAATGGAACATTGTCCCGTTATTTGAATTTAAAACGAAATTATCCCATTGTTCTTTATACTTAATATTATACTCTATAATTTGCATTATATATCCTTAAATAATTGTTTATCTGATTAACCCGCTTGATAGTAAATAATCGAGTTCGTTCAGTGTAATTTGCATAGTTTTAATGTTTAGAAAGAAAAAATCTTAAATCGCATTCAAAAGTAAAAAAACAAACAAGAATTGAAAAGCATTATTTGCTCTTTGATCAAAGTCTTTTATAAAACTTGAAACGCTTTTGAGTAAAGACCAACTCATAATCGTTCCCGCTAAAAATACTTAGGTCAGGGAACAGATATCCCTGCATCAACAATTCATTAATATTTCCTTTGCCAACTGCAATCAAAGAACCTTTTTCAATTTTATCGAAAGAGAATCCAGGAGAATTTAACCGCTTCTCTATGTTTAAACTCTTGAAACCATTACGAATAAACTCCAATCCGTATAGCGAATGATGATCACTATAAATTGATCTATCCTTATTTTCAATCAAAAAAGATTTTAGATTTTTGTTTTCTTCTTTACTGAAATACTCTTCATACTCCATACACATGTAAAAACTGAATAAAGTAAAAACAACCAAAATCGTGAATAATAAAAGCTTTTTAACTTTGCTAAAATAAACAGCTGCAATTGCTGTCGAAGGAAGTATTAAAGGATAAATGTACCAATTCCTATTAAGGCTGACAGGTCGATACTCCGGGATTGAATGAGTAAAAGCTACAAGTAAAAACAAAATTGAAATAAACCAAAATGAAAGAAGTAAGTTTTCTTTCTTTTTGATGGATAGTATCGACAAAACAAACGCAAGGGCAGGAAGAAATAGATAAAACCTCCTAAAAAATACTGCTTTAAGATTTACCATTACAATCTGATTGAATAAAGCTGTAACCACTCCGGTTGTGTTCCCCATCTCACCGCTAACTGTGTTCGGAAAGAAATCATACTTGCAGTATTGATAGTTCAATTCGTTTATTTCGAACCTGAAAAAAAAACTATTATTAATCAGATAGTAGCAGAATCCCTCCAATAGAATATAGATAAAAAAAACTGCGACCGGAATTAATGCAAGTTTAAATTTCAGTTTATTCTTTGATAAATAGTATGCAATACCGTAAATCAGAATTAAAACAATATAATAGATAACATATTCTTTGAACAAAAATGAGACTACAAGACATACACCTGTAATAATACTAAAACTAGTTTTGTTATTTTTTGTTGCTTTAATAAGGAAAAGTAATCCGATATTAACAAAGAAAATAGCGGCTGCTTCCGGGAATGCAATGCTTGCAAAAACTACATCGGTACTAAACACAGCGGTTAAAAACGCAGCAACAAGTGCAGTTTTGTCTGAATACTCAAGTTCTTTGACAATAAGAAATGTAACAACTATGCTGCCGATCGAAGTAATAAACGGAAATAATATTGAAGCAGTTTCATTTACTCCGAAAAAATAGAAAGAGAGAGCTGTAACTGCTAAATGACCTAACCTTAATACAAAGATCGGGTAACCGAAATAATCTATTAAAAAACTGTCCTTAATTAAAGTAAAGGAGAGGTAATTGTAATAGGCATCGTCTGAATAAATATGCCCGATGAAAAAGAGTATTCTTACAGTAACTGCAAAAAGTATAATGAGAAAAAGGTTGTATTTACTGCTTTCTGAAAAAAACTTACTATGTTTCACTCATCTAAAATTTAAAGTTTAATGAAACTGTATGCCCCTGTCCCAACCCGTAAGAAAATGGAGAGAGTGCATAATCAAAAACAAGAGAGCCCCAGCTTAAACCAATTCCTCCCGTAAAACTCTTTGATTCATAAAAAGTTTGATAACCTAGCCTAAGAGCTACAAGATTATTATAGACGAATTCTGTGCCGAAATTGATGTGAATGTCATCTGTTGCAAGATACTTCTGGAATTCAGCACCTGGAGTAATTTGGATTTTCGATTTTTCAAGATTGAATGAATAAGCTAATCCTGCCCTAATTTCCGACGGGAGTTTTGTCGATTCATTACGGAGCATTTTCATTGAGCCGATATTTTTCAAAACAAAAGCAGCATCAAGATTTTCAATGGGAGTTGAATAGCTCAAACCAAAATCAAATCCATATCCTGCTGAATAATGCTGAAATATATCTTCATTAATGTACTTAAATGTTGCACCGAAATCTAAATCCTCAATTACTGTAAAAGCCGTTGAAAGCGATCCGAAGAAGTATTGCGCAGTAAAAGTACCGATTGCATCACCCGGTTTTTCACGAATCTCTATATCGCTGATACTTGTAGAATTGAATCCGAAACCGAGTGGAAGACCGAACAAAGAAAACTTAACAGCCGAGACTTCACTTCTCACATCTTGAATCCATTCATTGTGCATCAACATTATTTCGGGAGCACTGCTTTTCAGCAGGTTAGCAGGATTATAAAATACTGCTGTAACGTCATTGGCAAAGACGCTGCCGTTATCGCCAAGAGCAATATTCCTTGCACCTGCTCCAATCTTTAAGAATGACAAACCACTTTTACCAGCAGATTGGGGTACTATTGTTACACTTAAGAATAAAAACAAAACAACCGATTTTATTATTAATTTCATATTCACCATTTTCTATTAAAACTTAAACCATTAAAAACGTATGTTAATCCCTACAATATGTCTATCGGACGAAGAATACGGCTCAACAACGAAGGCATAATCAATCCCCGTAGTAACCGAGGCAAAATCTCTAAAATAAGAAAACCCGAGTGCAGGTCTTATTATCTCATCCGGGTTATTCAGCGATAAGTTATCAATTCCACCGCGTAAAAACAGCTTATCCACAAGGTTATATTCTATACCTGCTCTTAAGATTCTTGACTCCATATTGTCAAACATAACCTCTGCGGTTGCAAGAATTTTCCATTCGGGATACCTATAAGCTACTCCAATCTTTTTTCCGACAGGGAACTTGTTTTCTGTTGTAGTACCTTCCTGCTCATAAATAGGAGTGGAATCCCATCTATATTTTCCATTAATATCTGTTATTACGAATGAGCATGAGAAATTATCACTAAATGAATAAATCATTCCAACATCGAAACCAAGTCCGTTTGAGGAAATATCCTCGTACAATTTATAATGATAAAATTTGACATTCAAACCGGCAGCAAACTTGTTTGAAAACCGGATAGCAACTGCAACAAAAAATTGGTTTTCAGCAGTTGATATTTCATCCTTCTTAAACCCGTGAGAATCCCTTGCGTCAATTTTTCCAACACCGCTGTTAATAACCCCGGCACTTATACCTGCTGTGGATGCAGGTTTTCTATCTATTGCAGTATCTTTCTTTGAATAGAAATCAAATCGCCTTGTGAAGCTGACAAAATTCAATTTTCTATCAAGCGATAGAAATGAGTAGGATGCATTGAAAGAATTGTCATCCTGGAACACCGATGAAGCCGGGTTATAATAGGCAACAAGGTTTCCTTCTTTCACAGCTGAGATTGAATTTCCCATTGCCATACCACGCGGTCCGAATCCCATTCTACTGAAAGTTCCAACTGCTGAATTTATGCTGCTAAACTGAGGCTGAGAAAACAGCACAGCCTGGATCAAAAAGAATAATATTAAGACTTTTTTCAATTCATTAACCATTATTGTAAAACCATTATTTTTCCGAAAATCGGGTCGCCTGAATCAATATCAATACGGTAAAAGTAGACACCGTTGGGAACGATATTCCCTGCGTCATCTCTTCCATCCCAAAAATCTATTACACCCGAATCCGTGCTGCTAATACTGTGATAAGGATTTCCACGGGTTGCATTCTGTACAAGAGTACGAACTACATTCATGTTAAAGTTGAGAATTCGTATAGTAGCAGAAACTGTTTTTCCCCCTGTTCCGTATTTTATCTTCACTTGTTCTGATCTCGGAGAAAAAGGATTCGGAAAAGCATAAGTATCTTCTTTATTCTCCAAAGGTTGCGAAGCGAATAAGATAGTCCAATCATCCCGCCAAAAATGTGATGGTGAAGTATTTATTACCAACCCATTTGTACTCCCCAGCCAAATTGATTCATTCCCCAGAAAACCGGCAGAATAAAAATGCGTAGTTCTTAGTGTAAGTTTAGTTTTTTTATCGACAATTTGTCCGGTCAATAACCATCTATCCAAACCGGCAACATTTAGAAAAGCCCCGCTTGAAGAGGTTGCGATTACAACACCGGAAGTATTATCAACACCGAAGTTGTGTACTTTTTCATCTCTCAATGCAGTTTTCCATGACAGACCGCCGTTATCTGAAAAACTGATTCCGTAAAACTCGTCCTGGTCTTCAGCCTTCCAGGTAGAAGCCCAAATTATATTCTGATTTCTACTATAATTCATTGCCACAATAAAATTGCCGCTTATAGGGTCATCCTGATTTTTGTGATTATACTTAACCCAGCTAATTCCACCTTGTGAATTATCATTTACATTCGTAATGGATTTGTTAATACCGTTTGCAGTTCCTATTAAAACCGTAGTATCATTAATAGCAATTACAGAAAAAGCTCTATGGTTAAGATTACTTTCCTTACCGAATTTACCGGCGACAGGCTGTAATGAAAAATTCAGAGTATCATGCGGTGAAATCGAATCAAGCCTATCCGGTGGAATTACAACCCTTTTCCATTTATGATTTTGATAAGCAAGTAGAGAATCAATGTTATTTCTTCTTACACCTCCGGCAAATGTAGCAAGCCAAATAGTATTTTGAGTAAAAGCTATATCATAAGTAATGTTTTGAACAGCAACTGTAACCGGTAATGCGCGTATATTATTAATACCGTAAACTTCTATAGAGTCATCATCCGCATCAAGCGGCTGCCCAACCGTGTACCAGTTTTCGCCGTTATCTGTAGAAAACCTTAACCCGCTCCCTTCCGGTAATGTTTGCCCATCTCTTTCAATTGAATGCGCTGTAGCTGCCCAAATAATATTTTTGTGATACCCAACTGCTGTTATACTTTCTGTTCCGAATGAAGGTGAACCGTAATAATTTTTCCACGACACTCCTTTATCTGTTGAACGGCTTAATCCCCTTGATGTAGCAAGCCAGATTGTATCACCTACGATTAAAATGTCGTTGATGCTGTTACTTGCCGGGGTTTCACTATCAACTTTTTGCAAGGAAGAATTAGTCCCGATTTCAAAAAGTTTTGGAAGATGTTGCGAATAAGCCGAACTTAGAATCAGAAAACAAAATGGAATAATATACTTGATCATTATAAAATTGTTATATAGTGAATTATTTTATTACTTAGTTTTTTACCCCGATCTTTAGCTTCAAATTCCCACCTGTAAACACCTTTGGTTACTCCCTGAGCCGGAAGTTGAACTATTGTTGAATAACGCCCGTCCCCTGCTACCAAATCACCGTGTTCTTCTTTCCCATCGTCATATAAAAGGAAAGGATTACTTTGTGAAGGATTCCCATTCGGCGGAATAAAAGAATTGAAATACACTTTATCAATATCATTTAATCCATTTTGATCCGTTACGTCTACCGATAGATAAATCAATTGCACTGTAGTTCCTATTTGGACTGAATCGGGTGCGGATAAATTTGATATTTCCGGCGGAAAATTCTCCTGTTGATTGTCATAAGTAAAATTTTGAGAAATTATTCTGTACTGGTTTAACAAAACATCTTCGTAATAATACTCTATCCTGTAGCTGCCGTTGGGGTAATACTGACTCATTGGAAACCGGTTACTGAAAACTCCATCACCTTTAATTTGGTCACCGATACTATAGTCTCCATTATCATATAAATAAAAGGGAGAAGAATTTATTTTTTTGTTCTCGGATGAATAAACGAATATCCAAACACTTTTAATTACCGAGGAGTTTTTTAGTCCGATATTAATAATTACAGTTGAATCCTCCGGGTTGAATTTTATTGTATTGAACGAAGGAATGGCAGTAACTGTAACAGAATAGGAAGCATCATTTGTATCAATGACTGAATCGTATTCTTTCTCGCATCCCCAAAATGCAGTTGTAATTATCAACATTGCAATTGTCGGGAGAAAAGAACGGAATGTGTTATACATAAGAAATATGTCCGGTGATATTTTAATAGTAAATAATATTTATTTTCTCAAAGCAAATATGTCCATTTAGCATAACTCTACTCAAGGTAAAAAATCATATACTTAAAGAAATAATGAATGGAGAAGGGGGAAAACTCAGTATAAATACTGCTATTCCGATATAACCGATAATCCTTCTTCTGCCGGATAATTCCGAGTCATCCGGTATAGGCGGATGTTTTACCTTAATAAAGAAATAAAGAATGAACGCCCAAAACAACCAGCCCGACCATCCGAATCCCAAATTAATTTCAAGGAAAGTTGAAATAATTCCTGCAAGACCGAGAACAATAAGAATTACCATGGCAAGTGAAGCAATCTTTAGCTGGTTGTATTCTCCAAATAAAGCATATGCAATATGTCCCCCGTCAAGCTGCCCAACCGGAACAAGATTCATTGCTGTTACAAACAACCCGAACCACCCGATGCAGAGATACGGATAATGATAAATCTCACTCATCGGGGGAATAAAATCCCCGGTTGAAGTAAAAATCTCTCTAAGAATTATAAAAAGCAGGGTATCCCCGAATTCGAGGTTCAATGCATGCTTGCCGTATTCTGGTTCAAAATAATCGGGATGAATAGCTAAGATGTAATCTACTCCCGGTAAGTTCGAGAATCCATAAACAATCAATGCAACGGAAACAATAAAACCAGAGATGGGACCAGCGATTCCAATATCAAATAATGCTTTTTTTGTATGAATAGGGGTCCGGGTTTTTATTACTGCACCAAGTGTTCCGAAGTTCAAAAAACCTTCAATTGACGGAAACGGAATAAAATACGGCAGCGTTGCTTTAACATTATGAAACCGTGATGCAAAGTAATGCCCGAATTCATGAAAGCCGAGTACAAGTAAAATTGAAATTGAATACGGAAGTCCAATTAAAAGCTCGGAGAATTCATATTGTCTGCCGTAACCTCTTATCCATTCAGCACCAGCGATTGTTGTTGTAATGAAGGTCAAAATAAACAATAAGATATGTATCGAATAGTTCTCATTTTTACTGCTGTTATGGTAATTCTTCTGGCTCTGTGAAAAAAGTAAATCTTCGGGTTGATCAGACATATTACAAATCAATATTAAAGTTTAGTGAGAAATATTTTTCATAGAGGTTGTAGTATTCACCCTGGAAGCTATACCCTGAGAAGTAATTCAATGAAACAGAAAAACCGGATGAATCGTAATTCCCGAATTTTACACCTGCAGCGACTGAATTTACACCGGAATATTTATTAAGTTTCATTAGCTTAAAATCGTACGCAAAAAACGGGTTGATTTTCTTTGAGAACAGCCCGGTAAAAAACCAATCCATTCCAGCCTGGAAATAGCTTTTGCCAATATCCTTCGGAACAACATGAAAGAGATAAGTGAATCCTCCGTATAGCCGTAAACCCTCTTTCCTCCAATAAGGAAGCAGTTCAATAAACTCCCTGCTGTACACAATAGGATTACGGTTATCTTTCCATGTGTTGGTTTGAGGATCAAAATGACCGTCAACTAAATGCGCTGAAATATGGCTTATTCTTAAACGGAGACCAAATTCAATATCGTTATGAATGGTTTTGTAACCCGCATTAATTCCGAAAAGATAATCTACGGCATCAACCGGGAAATGAAAATCAGCTTCCCCTTTCAGTTTTGTAAATGTAAACAGTTCCGCTCCTAAAGAGTAAGTAGTAAATTCATTACTTTTAAAATGAATCAAATCTCTTGAATTTCCGATGTCAAGCCGAATATCTCCTTCGTTCAATTTAAAAGAAAACCCTAATTTCGGTTCAAGAAGATTTGCGGTAAAGGGTTGAATATTCAATTCGCCCGGGAAGTATTTTATTTCCTGTTGACTTAAAACCGGTACAGTAGTAAAAACATAAATGAGCAATAAATAAAAAAATCGCATTAATTTACTTCAAATTTAAGGATGATAGTTTCTTCTTTATTTTTTGTTTAACAAGTTTATTGTAACCATATCTGAATTTAGATCGCAAACTCCGTATTCCATATGAATTCGTCGGGAATGCAAATGACGGTTCGAAATAGCAGTTAATAGTACAACCCTTGCAAAAATCGAATCTTCCCTCCATTTTCATAAAGAATTTTATTTTTTCGGACTTGCGAATTTCGGCAATTTGCCGGTCTATTGCAATTTTTTCATTATTTAAATGATAGCATGGAAGGATTATTTCGTTGTAGGGGGAAATTACAATCACCCTCGAAACCGCTTTGCACAACGGTTTTTCAATATCATTTCCACTGTTTTTTCTCAATTTCAGGTAAGAATCGTTTATATAAATGTCGTTTTTATCGTCAACAAAACTCTCGATAAATTCAATCGCTTCCATACTTAATCCCGGATTCCCAAAATATGAAAAAACCGGGTTTACAATAAGTACAAGCTCATATTTATTAGCCAGTTCGTACATTAACGGCAGCTTGTGAAATGTTTCATTTGTTACTGTAAATAAAATATCGGGAAATTCACCAAGACTTTTTGCAAGCGAAAGTCCATTCAGTACTGCATCAAAACAATTTATTCCCCTGATTTTATTATGTTCATCCCTATCCGGTGAATCGAGTGAGAAATGAAGAAGGTTTACATTCCCGGCTAAAGCTTCTGCAAATTTAGGGTATAATAATCCGTTTGTAGTAATACTTGTTTGCATTTTTACTTTTTTTGCGAATGCTGACATTTCTGCAATTCGGGGATGAAGCAGCGGTTCACCTCCAGTAAGATCGATGAATTTTACACCTAACTTCGAAATTTGTTCTACGTTGGATTTGTAGTCTTCAAATCTTGCAAATGGGGTTCTATTGTATTTTTTATGGTCGGCAAAGTTACAGAATTCGCAGTAAGCGTTACATCTATACGTAACATAATAATTGCAGAGTAGAAGCATTAAAACTCTCTTCCCTTCCATTTTACACGCCGATTAAAAACTACAACGAAAGGCAATAACACTACATAGATTATATAATACATCTCGAATGCTAAAAAATACTTTAACGATTTGGTTATCCGCAGTTTTTGTAACGGGTAAAACAAAAATACAAAGTCTGCAAGTAATTTAAAGATTATCAATCCCAGCACATTCCAATTAAAGAAGAAGGGAGAAACTATAATTCCGATATGAGTAAAAAAACCGCTTGCCATTACAAGATACCCGCGTAAAGGAGATTTCAATCCGCCTACACCCCATCTTTTCTTTTGCCTGTACAACTCTCTGAAATTAGAACATGGCAAAGAAACAACATGTGCGTTATTGTCCAAAGGATAGATAATTTTATATTTTTTTAGCTTATGAATTGCAAAAAGTAAGTTAAAGTCTTCGGTAACGCTAAATACGAGGTTTTCATATCCACCCACTTCTTTGTAAACACTTTTTCTGTAGGACATATTATTACCGATACAGCTTAGCGGGCTGTTAAAATTGATTGTACCGGCAGCAACTGTGAGAAGATAAACAAAGTCAAGGTTTTGCATTCCGCTGAAATTGTCAACGCTCATTTGCGATGTAAACCCGAGAACCATTGCAACGTTATCCTTATAATAAGAAGCAATTGTTTTAACCCATGTGGTAGCGACCGCACAATCAGCATCAGTGGTTAAAATTATTTCTCCATTTGCAATCTCAATTCCGTTTGCAAGAGCATTTGTTTTCCCTTTTAATCTGCCTATTGCTTGTTTTGTAATTATTTTTCTAAAAACCGGTTTGTCTTTGATATACTCATCGACAATTTTT
>DAIRET010000227.1:0-4037 GCA_036795455.1 Ignavibacteriaceae bacterium | reverse complement strand
CTAACAAACTTTCCTGCTTGCATTTTACATGCTAGCCCCAAACTTTTCTCCTCCCACTCCCCGCTATTTTCAAACTCTTTAAACCGCAGCTTAGGTACATTTTCACCTTCAGCCGGGAAAAGGTTTTGCATCAATCCTTTTTTATGCGCTTTAAGTGATTCAAGTTTTTGGTTTTCTGCCGTTATTAAATCATCTAAAGAAGAAAGGCATTCGGCAATTTTTTGTTGCTCTTTAGGATTTTTTGGTAAAACAATTTGGCAATTCTCTACATCTTCTTTTCTAAGGTTGGTTTGTTTAACGCCATCATCAAATGCAAGAAAATATGGATTTCTATTTACTAAGTAGAACAAGATTTTACTGTTAGTATCTGTGGGAGTAATCTTGCATACCCTTTGATTAACAGTATAAAAATTATCTTTATCAACAAAAAAACATTTTGCTATTGCCTTACCATTTGGTACATCACTTAGCACCATTAAAACATCTTCTTTCTTTGCAATACAATAACCTTTATTTGTAAATTTCCTCACCTCGCCTTCGGAAGAAATAAATTTAGAATTCACAACAACAAAACTTCCGTTGTCTTGAATATCTTGTTCATGTGATTTGCCATTTTCGTATTCCGCAACTTCACTAACAACTTTTTCTTCCCACTCATTTTCATTCTTAAACTCCGGGAACCGCAGTTTAGGCACTAGTTTATTTTTTGCTCGCACTGAGCTTGACGAAGTTTTACTCATAAGCTTTCAGTCCTGATATTTCCCGCCCCAGGGCTTGTTTCTTTAATAAAGGCACTAAATTTTTCATCAACTCCAGTTCTTTTACTCTTCGTTCTTTCCAGCTTAATTCCAGAGGTTCAAGTAATTCAGTTAATTGTTCACCGTCAAAAATCATTCTGTTTATAATTCCATCCACAAAATTTTTCAGTATAACAGTTTCAACACCGTGTTTATTGGCAATAGCGGCTAATTCTTTTGAATATTTTTCTGTTTTAAAATTCTGGTAACCTTCTTTTATTTCATCTTCATTAAGCGCCTTGCCGGCTTCCAGACTATTTATATAATCCGCGATATCATCACGCTCATCCATCAAATTAGCACTGGAGCTAAGCAAACTAATTAACTGCTCTCTGGTCATTTTCTGTTTAGACGGTTTGTTTTGCGTGTATTTTGCAATTAAAGCCATTATGTAATCATAATCAACCAAGGCGGAAGCGAACAGCACAAACTCAAAATCAAGCTGCTGTATATCGGGCCCTGCGTTGCTACCCGCTTTTTGTTGAACTTCTTTTAACTGCTTTGCTGTTTCAAGATAGGAACTTCTAAAAGAGCGTAGTTGATCTTCCGGCATTACAGATTCAATTTTAGCTTTCTGTTCCTCGCTTAAATCGGTGTATTGTTCAAGCTGTGTTTTAAGCCGCTGAACTTCTTTAAAGCGGTTAATAAATTCTATACGCGCTGTATCGCCTTTAATATTATATACTTCTTGCGGTTCGGCAACAAGATTGTTTTTTGTCATAAACTTGCTCATATCCGCAACCGCTTTTTCAAATTTCTCTATTACTTTAGGCGCCGGATCAACAAGCCATATTTCCTTGGCACGGCTTGTATCCTCTCCTGAAAAGAGAGCAATTGCTTTGTCAACTTCCGTTTGCTGTTTACGAAAATCAAGAATATTACCGTACGGTTTAGTAGCGTTCAATATTCTATTTGTGCGGGAAAAAGCCTGTATCAAGCCATGATGTTTAAGATTTTTGTCCACATACAATGTATTCAAGTAATGAGAATCAAAACCGGTAAGCAGCATATCCACAACAATTATAATATCAATTTTATTTTTATGAGGATAATCGGTGTTGGAATATTTCTGGTCCTTCATACGTTGCTGCACGTCTTGATAATATAAATCAAATTCATTTATGGAATGGTTTGTTCCGTATTGCGTGTTATAATCTACAATGATTGCTTTAAGAGCTTTTTTCTTTTCTTCGGGAGCTTCTTTATTATCTTCTTTTTCCTGATTTAAATCTTCCTGAAGCTGCTGGATATCTTTATTACCATCGGCAGGCGGAGAAAACACACTTGCGATGTTTAAGGGATTAAAGTTTTCGTCTTCCTTTTTGCGTTTATCTTGAGTTGAAGAAAATAAAGCATAGTATTCAATTGCATCGTTAATGGAAGCCGTAGCAAAAACTGCATTAAACCTTCTGCTGTGTGTGGCTGCTTCGTGTTTATCGAGTATCGCGTTAACAACTGCCTGCTTATGAAGTGGTGTTCCGACTTCTACCTTCTTTTCACCTTTATAATAATCTATGTGAAACCGCAGCACATTACGGTCCTCTATGGCATGTGTAATTGTATAAGCATGCAACTGTTTCTGAAAAACATCTTTAGTGGTTTTATAAGAACCGATAGTTCCATCAATTTGTTTATACGTCGCGTTGTCATCAAAAATAGGCGTCCCGGTAAAACCAAATAACTGCGCGTTGGGAAAAAATTCTTTTATCGCTTTGTGGTTATCGCCAAACTGGGAGCGGTGACATTCATCAAAAATAAAAACAACTCTTTTATCGCGTAAAGGTTCAAGCCGATCTTTATAAGTTAAGAGCCCGTTCTTAACTTTTTGTTTGTTTCTTTTACTGTTTTCATCAAGAGCTAAACCCAATTTTTGAATTGTAGTCACTATTACTTTATCGGAATAATCTTCCGAAAGCATTCGCCTTACCAAGGTTTCGGTATTTGTGTTTTCTTCTACGCATCCCTCTTGAAATCTATTGAACTCTTCACGGGTCTGCCGGTCAAGGTCTTTGCGGTCAACTACAAACAAACATTTTTCAATATCGGGATTATCTTTGAGCAAGGTAGATGCTTTAAAAGAAGTTAGTGTTTTACCGCTTCCGGTTGTATGCCAGATATATCCGTTGCCTCTGTTTTGATGAATGCAATCGACAATTGCTTTAACGGCGTAAATTTGATAAGGGCGCATTACTAAAAGTTTTTGTTCGCTTTGAACAAGAACCATGTACTTGCTTATCATTTCGCCTAATGTGCATTTGCTTAAAAACTTATCGGAAAAATCATCAAGATGAGTAATTTTCTTATTGTCTTCGCTTGCAAGTTGATATATAGGTAAAAACTGCTCATCGGCGTTAAAACTGAAATGAGAATTGTTATTGTTAGCAAAGTAATATGTATTGGCAAGGTTGCTCACTATAAAAAGCTGCATAAAACAAAGCAGTGAGTTTGTATAACCGTTTCCCGTGTCTGTTTTGTAGTCAACAATTTGCTGCATAGCCCTGCGCGGACTAACATCCAAGCTCTTCAATTCAATTTGCACGACTGGCAGACCGTTGATAAGTAAAATTACATCATAACGGTGATGGCTGTTTTCTGTATTAATTCGCAACTGATTAATAACTTCAAAATCGTTTTTGCACCAATCCTTTATATTAACGAGTGTGTAATGAAAGGGAGTTCCGTCTTCTCTTTCAAAAGTATTTCTTTCTCTTAGTTTTTTTGATGTAACAAATACGTCGGGATTAATTATATCTTCTTTGAGGCGAGCAAACTCAGCATCGGTTAAATTAACCCGGTTGAGCGCTTGGAACTTTACTCGAAAGTTTTTCTCAAGAGTTTCTTTATCTTTTATATCCGGTCTGTAGCCATACTTGAGGTCGGTTAGTTTGGTTATTAAACTTTCTTCTATTTGTGCTTCTTTGATCATCTAAAATATATATGTGTCGTATTTACTTTATTCTAAATGTAATTTGTCTGTGTGTTATGAAAAAAAACGGCTTTTTTGATTTTACAGAAGTGCTACAATGCGTATTGTTGTCTCTTTTTCTCCATTTGTATATAACCTTATTTTTCACTCAGAGCGTTTAACCGGTTTTAATTTAATTGTTAAATTAACAGAAATATTCCCGTTGCTGAACTAAAATTAAGTAATTTATTCTATACAACAAAAACCAATCGCTAAGCTGGTAGAAAAACTTATGAATTATTAACGGATTATCTTCATGGAATATTTTATCAGCT
>DAIRET010000036.1:0-19620 GCA_036795455.1 Ignavibacteriaceae bacterium | reverse complement strand
CCGATAATCTTTTCCTTAAATATGAAAATCAAAAACTTCTCGAAGTTCTTTCGTCCGATGTACTAACGCCGGAATTTTTCGGTAAAGGGAAATCAATTTCCAAAGTATTGAATATGGTAGAGAAACTTTCAAAAAGCGACAGCACTACTATTCTTGTTCAGGGAGAAAGCGGTACCGGTAAGGAAATGATTGCAAAATATATCCACCAAAACAGCCCGAGGCGAGATAAAGTTTTTGTTACAATAAACTGCGGTACAATTCCCCGCGAACTTGCCGAAAGCGAACTGTTCGGACACGAGAAAGGTGCATTTACAGGTGCAGCACAAAAAACTAAACTCGGAAAATTTGAACTGGCAGACGGCGGTACTCTTCTGCTGGATGAAATCGGCGAACTGAGTCTTGATATGCAGGTAAAACTGCTTCGTGTTTTACAGGAAAGAAGATTTTACCGCCTTGGAGGCGAAAGAGAAATATCTGTTGACGTAAGGGTTTTGGCAGCTTCAAACAAGGACCTTGAAGCCGAAGCCCGAAAAGGGAATTTCAGAGAGGATTTATTGTACAGACTTGATGTTGCAAAAGTTATTATCCCTCCTTTAAGAGAAAGAAAAGAAGATATAGCGAACCTTGTTCATCTTTTTATTGAAGAGTTTTCTCAAAGGTTTTCAAAGCAGATTAAAGGTGTTGACCCGGAAGCTATTGAATTCCTTTCAAACCAGTATTGGAGAGGGAACGTAAGGGAGCTCCGAAACGCTGTTGAACGGGCAATGTTGATGGTAGAATCAGAAGAGTTGAAAGTTCAGAACTTCGGCTTCCTGAAAAAAGAAGATGATAAAAAAGTTTCGGATGAAAGTTTTGTGCTGAAGGTTCCAAAAACAGGCATAAAAATAGACGCTGTTTTAAGATCGCTAATACTTCAAACACTTGAAATAACAAAAGGGAACCAGGTAAAAGCGGCTAAAGTGCTGGGACTTTCAAGATCCAAATTAAGGTACCGGATGGAACAACTCGGTATAGAAGTAACAAAAAGTATTCAATAATGTTCAACCGGGGGGTAATTTTAAAACTATCCCGGGATCTCTTTGTTACCTTTTTGATGGCGGTGGCGGAGCCGGTTTTGCAACCTGAAGTTCAATATCCATTCTTTCCGGCAGAAGATTGTACATCGAGCCGTTTATATAATCCAAAAGCCCTCCGAAAATAAATCCATTTAAAATATTGCTCCAATACCATGCGGAAATTTTTCTCGTTACCTGGGTTTCATAAATATCATACCCGTCAAGTTCGAGTCTGATTAGATGGTCACTTCCTCTTTCAAGATTTACAACTTGCGGAGTAATCCCGAATTTTTTCCCATCAATAGTAAGCCGTGCATTAGACGGCTCCGATTTTATTGAAACGCTCTGCGTTGTTGTATTGATTACTGTAGCACAGGAGGTCAATAAAAAAGCCGAAATAATTGAGATTGTGATAAAAAGTTTTTTCTTCATTGTATTATTCATTTGTGATTACCCCATTATCGAAAATAATTCAGATATTTTTAGAGAAAGATTCCCCTCAGTCAGTAATTAATTCAATTTTACTCTTCTCAATCGAAGTGAATTTGAGACCACGCTAACAGAACTGAAAGCCATTGCCGCAGCAGCAAACATAGGATTTAGCAGTCCCAAAGCAGCTAAAGGAATTCCGATAACATTATAAATAAATGCCCAGAAGAGATTTTGTTTAATTGTGCTCAAAGTTTTTTGCGAAAGTTTTATTGCTTTTACAACGTCAAGTAAGTTTCCTTTGATTAAAGTAATGTCGGCAGATTCCATTGCGATATCTGTCCCGGTTCCGATTGCAATACCGACATCAGCTTTCGCAAGTACGGGGGCATCATTGATTCCATCGCCAACCATTGCGACAATTTTTCCTTCATCCTGGTAATTTGATAATATATTCAGTTTATCGGAAGGAAGAACGCCTGCCTTATAATGCTGAATACCGGTTTCAGTTGCAATGTTTTCCGCAGTTTTTTGATTATCACCTGTAAGCATTATAACATCAATCCCCATTTTTTTTAGATTGAATACTGCGCTTGCCGAAGTCTCTTTGATTTTATCCGCCAAAGTTATTACGCCGGAAGCGATACCGTCTACTGCAACCATAATAGTTGTGTCGGTAACTCCGGGTAGAACAGATAATAAACCGGCAGTGTCAATTCCTTTTGCCGATAAGAAATCCACATTCCCGACTGTAACTTTCTTCCCGTTAATAACTGCAGTAATGCCGAAACCTGTATGAGATTGAAATTCTTCTGCTTCGTGTAAAGAAAGGTTTTTTCCCTCTGCATATTTTACTACTGCTTTTGCTAATGGATGCTCGGATAGTTTTTCGGCGGAAGCGGCTATTCGAATTAGTTCGATTTCATTAAATGGTTTTACGGGATAAACGCCGGTTACTTCCGATTTTCCTGTCGTGATCGTACCTGTTTTATCAAGTATCAATGTATCAACTTTACAGGTTCTTTCAAGACTTTCAGCATTTTTAATTAGAATTCCGTTTGAAGCTCCCAAACCGGTTCCTACCATGATTGCTGTTGGAGTTGCAAGTCCTAAAGCACACGGACAAGCAATAATCATAACAGCAATAAAATTAATCATTGAATCAACAAAAAAAGCTCCGGCGGCAAAATACCATAAAAGAAATGTTGCTACTGCAATAGTTATCACCACAGGAACAAATACGGACGCTATTTTGTCTGCAAGTGATTGAATCGGTGCTTTCGAGCCTTGAGCCTGTTCAACAAGTTTAACTATTTGCGACAATACCGTCGCCGCTCCTACTGCTGCTGCTTTAAATTGAAAACTACCGTTCCCGTTAATAGTGCCGCCCGTTACACTATCTCCTACTGCTTTATCAATAGGAATACTTTCGCCGGTAATCATAGATTCATCAATTGATGATGAACCGTTAATGATTACACCGTCAACCGGAATTCTTTCACCGGGACGTACAATAACAACGTCATCAACTTTTACATCGGCTAAAAAAACTTCTATCTCTTTCCCGTTTTTTATTATCCTTGCAGTTTTCGGCTGTAACCCGATCAACTTTTTTATAGCATCCGAAGTTTTATTTTTTGCACGTGCTTCAAGAAGTTTACCGAGAAGTATAAGCGTGACTATTGTTGCCGATGTATCGAAGTAGACATGCTGTTCAATAAAAACGATACCGAGCCAATGCGGGAAAAGAGAAACTATAGTGCTGTAGATGTATGCAGTACCGGTTCCGACTGCTATTAATGTGTTCATATCTGAAGAGAAATGCCTGGCAAGTTTGAATGCGGCAAGAAAAAACCGTTTCCCCGGGATGAACATTATTACCGTTGTTGCTAAAAAGAGGAGTTTGTTTAAATCCTCTGAAGATAAAGGAGATACTGAATGAAACCAATCTGTCATCATTAACATACTTATCAGCATAACGGGAGCCGTAATTGCAGCGGAAAGAATGAATTCCGATTTGATTTTCTTATATGATTCTTCCCGGTGTTTTTCGACAGTTTGATTGGAGGCAGTTTCGCCTACTGGATGGGTTTGCTCGGGCAAAACTAACCTGTATCCTGCGTCTTCTATTACGGAGGCTATTAGATTTAGATCTATCTTTTCGGTGAAAGAAATAGATGCTTTTTCCGTTGCAAGATTAACGGAAACCGACTCAACTCCGTCAATATTCTTTATTGATTTTTCTACCCTTGCAACACAGCTTGCACAAGTCATCCCTTCAACAGGGAGAGTAATGTTTTCCATTAAAGTTTATACTAAATTATTGTGCGAGTTTATAACCGGCTTCCTCAATGACAAGCGAAAAATCCCCCGCTGAAACTAAATTTTCATCGAATTCTATCTCTGCCGAACCGATTTTTACCTCTTTTACATTTACGCCGGTCATTTTTTCAAGTTCTTTTTTTACGTGCATAACGCAATGGTTACAGGTCATTCCTTCAATTTTAAGACGTAATTTTTTCATAATTTCCTTTAAGATTAACACATCTATATAAACAAAATTAAGGAAAAAACATTCAACTTATGATTCGCTAAAAAGTCAATTCTGCTTCAATTCTTGAAAGAAGCTGCAAAAGTTCATTTTTCTCAAAAGGTTTTGAGATATAATGTGTACAGCCGTGAGCAAGAAATTCTTCTCTATCTCCCTGCATAGCAAAAGCGGTTATCGCGACAACCGGTATTCCTTCATACCCCGGAATACTCCGTATCTGTTGTGTCGCTTCAAGTCCGTTCATTCCCCGCCCGAGATTAATATCCATTAGTATTATATCAAATTGTTCTTCAGTTGCTTTTTTTACTGCATCAATACCGGAGTCAACAGATGTAACTTCAAAACTAACGCTAAGATAGTACGATATTAAAGTTGAGTTAATAGTATCGTCCTCAACTAACAATATCTTTTTAATTTGTGTAGAAGAACTTCTTTCAAATTTAAATCGCTCGATTGTTTTTCGGGCAGGCGCTTTCACTGTTGTTTCGCTGTCAATTCTGCCTACCGGGAATTTAACAACAAATTCAGTTCCTACCCCCAATTTACTTTTCACTTCAATATTTCCTTTTAATAGTTCAACAAATCTTTTTGTAATTGTTAAGCCCAAGCCAGTTCCTTCAAAACTGCGGTTTCTTCCTTCGCTAACCTGCCTGAATTCTTCAAATATAATCGGTAATTTTTCTTTCGGAATTCCTATCCCGGTATCTTTAACCGAGATTGTAGCAAATTCATTTTCAATGTTTAAGCTTATTGTTATGTCTCCATTTTCTGTATACTTAATTGCATTGTTAACAAGATTGTATAGTACTTCACGTACAATTTTTTCATCCAGTCGGGCTTTAATATCTTTTTTCTTTATTTCAGTTTTTAGAGCTAATCCCTTTTTCACAGCCAGCGGTTCAAATAAAGTAACTACTTCTTTAATTGTTGATTCTACTGAAATTATCGAATAAACAACCTCTACTTTTTCAGCTTCAATTTTTGAAAGGTCAAGTATAAGGTTCTGCGTTTCAAGAAGTCGTTTCCCGCTTGTTAGTATGCTTCCCGCCCATTTTTTTAGCAGCGGGTCGGAAAGTTCCTGCGTTAAAATATCAGCCGAGCCGAGAATTGCTACAAGAGGCGTTCTTAACTCGTGGCTCATATTCGAAAGGAAACTTGTTTTCAACCTGCTCACTTCCTCCGCTTTTTCTTTAGCTCTTATAATTTCCTGTTCAGCGTGTTTCCTTAATGAAATATCCCTTGCCACCCCAAGTATGCCGTATATTATCTCTTTTTCATCTCTCAAGAAAGATGATTTTATTTCAACCCATGTAGTAACGTTATTCTTTTTAATAAGCTCCACCTCCATAACCCTGTTAGGAATTATTTCATCTTCTCCTTTGAAGTAGTTTTTGTGAAATTCCTCCTTAATAGCAATTTCAGTATTTTTATAAGAGGGTTCAGTTAGTAATTCCGAAAAGTGTTTTGTCAACACTTCTTCCGGATTATACCCGGTAAGTATTTTTACCGAGGGACTTACATATTTAAAGTTCAGTTCAAGGTCTAAAGTGAAAATAACATCACCTATATTGTCGGCAAGAAGCCTGTATCTTTCTTCACTTTTCCTAATTGATTCTTCTGTAATTTTCTTTTCAGTAATGTCTCTTGAGACTCCGAATATACCCGTAACATTCCCCGATTCATCGAACATCGGCATTTTTGTAGTTGAAAACCACCTTTCGTTATGGTCTTTTGATAACATTCTTTCTTCAACCGTTATCATTGGCTTTCCGTTAGAGATTATACTTTGTTCATCTTCAAATGTTTTTTGAGCATGATCAATGTGGAAGAAATCAAAATCGGTTTTACCGTAAACATCGTCTGGATGTTTTAAGTTAAATATTTTTGAAACCGATTTATTGACTGATAAATAACGGCTTTCAGTATCTTTGAAGTAAATACAATCCGGTATTGTATCCATTAGAGATTTCATTAAAGCTTGTTCTTTTGCAAGAAGTTCTTCGGCTTTTTTCCTTTCCGTAATATCTCTTGTAATCCCCAAAATACCCACGGCATTTCCTTCTTTATCGCGGATGAAATTCATTAGGGATTCAGTCCATATTATTCTACCGTCTTTGCAGATTTCCTGTCCATCAACAATAACAGTCCGGTTTTTATCTGAAGCGGGGTCTTTTTCTCTCTCAAGCTCCTTTGAAAAGATACTCATATAATTCTGATAAGACCCGGGAGTTAAAATATCTTCGGGCATAGAGTTCATCACTTCTTTGACGGTGAAGCCTTTCATTCTAAAGCAGGATGGACTTACATAAGTAAATCGAAGCGAAAGGTCTCTTATCCAGATTATATCAAGTGTGTTATCGGAAATGAGTTTGAATTGCTCCTGCGTTGCTTTTAACTCTTCTTCAGATTTTTTTCTTGCTGATATATCTCTTGCAACTGCAATTGCAACTTTTTCTCCGAAGTAATTACCGGGAGAAAGGCTTACATCTTTTGGAAAAATAGAGCCGTCTTTTCTTAATCCCCAAAACTCGAAACTACCCGGTATACCGTTAATTGCTCTTTGCAGAATTCCAGACACTGCATTAGCATCATTCTTCCCAGGAGCAGAAAGAAATTCAGGTGTTTTCCCCACAAAATATTCACATGGGTATCCATACATTTTTTCTGCTGCGCGGTTGACAGTCAAGAACCTACCGTTTTGGTCCTGAACATAAATTGCCTCGGTAACGCTATTGATTATGCCGAGATATGTAGCCTGAGATATTCGTAATTCCTCTTCCGTCTTTTTTCTTTCCGTTATGTCTTCTGCGATTCCCACTAAACCGATTACATTTCCATTTCCATCTTTCACACGTGAGGTCCGCAAAGAAATCGGGAATTCTTTACCGTCTTTTGTCCGGTTAAGTAGTTCACCCCTCCAGTTCTCCTTGTGACTGTTGCTAAGGATGTCCCTTTGTAATTCAATTGAATTGTTATCAGACCAAAGCATTCCAACATGCTTGCCGATTACTTCGTCAAAAGTGTATCCGTATACTTTAAGGAATGCATTATTAACAAAAGTAAATTTATCCTCAAGGTCGGTAATGCTTACAATTTCGGACACGCTTTCCATAGTGTGCGCAAGGAGTAAGGTTGTCTCTTCAGCCTTTTTCCTGCTTAAAAGATTACCAAGCGAGTTTGTAAGAGTATTAATAACGGTTATTTCATTTTTTGTCCAGCGTCTTTCGGTTTTACAGTCATCAAAACCAACTACTCCCCATAATTCGTTTTTTATAAAAATAGGGACAATTAAAATTGAGTAGATATTTTGAGAAGCCAGCGTGTCTTTTATATAACCATCGAAATCGCTTATACATCCGGATGCAATTTTTTCATTAAGAATGTTTTCAGTCCATTCCGGGAAGAATTGATAAGCTTCTACGCTGTTAAGATCGAATGAAACTTCGTGTATTTTAACACCAGCAGAACACCATTCGTATGTTTTCTTTGCAAAAATTTTATCTGATGAGGGATTAACAAATTTTTCAAAAATGTAAACTCTATCGGCATTAATTGCTTTTCCTATTATCTCAAGTGTTTTGTTAATTGCAGTGTTTGTATCCGCCTGTGTTAATAGAATTTCCTGCGCTTTTGCGACAGTAAGAATAAGTTCGTTTAATTTAACCTGTTCTTCTTCAATCTGTTTTCTTTTAATGGCTGTGGCAGCCTGGCTTGCAATTATCTCAAGATATTCTTTATCGTCCTTGGAATATCTGACTTTTTCTTTATAGGTCTGTATTACAATTGCACCTATTGCAGTGTCGTTCACTTTTAAAGGAACACCAAGCCAGTCGATACTCGGTTCCCCAATAGATTCAACTTCACCGGATTTTACCAACTCCTCAAAAATTCCAGGTGTAGCTAAAAGTGATTTTCCCGTTCTAATAACGTATTCTGTCAATCCTCTGCTGGCTTTTTTTCTTTGTGGGATTTCGTCTACTTCGTCAACAAAGTATGGGAATTCAATCGTCTGTTCATTGGCATCGTAAAGAGCGATATAAAAATTATTAGCAGATAAAACTTTTGCAATTTCGTTATGAATAAAGGTGAAAAGGTCTTTTAAGGAATGTACCGAATTAATTGCTTCGGAAATTTTGTGAGTAGACTCCCTCGCCATTTCGCTTCGTTTAACTAACGTAATGTCGCGGACAAGTGTTAGAACTTTATTTCCGTTTACCGGGACTATTTTTGACTCGAAATAATTCAACCGGGAGTTCAGCAGCATCGTGTATTCGGTAATTTGAATTTCACCGGTATTAATTGCCAGTTTAAAAAGGCTTCTGAAATTTTCGCATTCTTTTTCAGGGAAAAATTCGGAGATGTCTTTTCCGATTATCTTATCCCGTGGTGCAGCTAAAAGGCTTTCATCGTTTGTAAAAAAATCGACAAAAACTCCGCCGGCATCAAAAATAAAGATTAGATCCGGAATGGCTTTTAAAATTGCTTTTAAATTCTCGTTGTTTTCAATCCATTCTTTCCCCTCATAGTTTGTTTTTTGTTCGTAGTTTTTACTGAGACTCATAAACGCCTATAATAAATGAATAACCTGGTAATTGAACTTTACTTGTTTAAAATACATTGTCAACATTCTTTGAACTAGGAACGGTAAAGCTAAAACGGCTTCCTTTTCCCGGTTCACTAAAGATGTGAAATTCTCCCCCGTTTTTATTAATAAAATCTTTACACAAAATTAATCCCAGACCGGTACTTGGTTCTCCCTCGGTTCCCAGTGTGGAGATTTTGCTTCCGAGGCTGAACAGTTTATTGATTACCTCTTGCGACATCCCAACTCCCGTGTCAACAATTGAGAATACAACGAAACCATCTTCTTTTGTTGCAGCAGAGATTTCTATTCTGCCCCCTCTATGTGTAAACTTGATTGCATTTGAGACGATGTTTCTGACAATAGTATTCAACATTTGTTTGTCTGCATATACAGAACATCCTTTTTCAATCGACACATTCATTTTCAACTCTTTTTTATTTAAAGAGCTTTCGGATAGTTTTACTATTGAGTTTATTAATTCCTGTACGTCAAGTATCTGCGGGTTAAATACAACTTTATCCCTTTGAACCAACGACCAGCTTAGCAGATTATCGAGAAGTTCATAAAGGTTTTTTGCCGACCTTTGAAGTTGAAGGGCAAACTTCTCAATTTCTTTTAATGAGAGTTCGTTGAATTGTTCGGCAATAATTTGTGTAAATCCGAGAAATCCCTGGAATGGGCTGCGTAAATCGTGGGATATAATCGAGAAAAATTTATCCTTCTCAGTGCTTATACGGGAAAGTTCTTCTACCTGTGCTTTAATTTTTTCTTCGCTCTTTTTCTGGTCGGTAATATCAACAACAATAACCTCGATTCGGCAAGTATTAGGATCAGAATTAGCCCAGTTATCAATTGATTTAAACCATTTTACATCTCCTGATTTTGTAATAAGCCGGTATTCATGTTCACCCCGCTCAATTCCTCCTTCGCCATATTTTCTTGCATTTGAAAGAAAAATCTCCACATCATCAGGGTGGCATATTTTAACCCAGTTTACCTCGTCTGAAAGGAATTCTTCTGCAGTATAGCCAATTATATCCTTTACATTTTCGGAAATAAAAGAGGTTGACCATGGCGTTGTAGAAGTATTGACGATTGTTACAACAATCGGGCTACGGTTTATAATATTTTGAAATTCCTGCAGTTTTGTTAACGTTTTTCGAAGTTCTCTATCGACGTTCACATACTCGGTAATATCTCTTGCTGCCGCATAAATCAGTTCGCCTTGCGGGTGGGATTTCCATTCGATAAAGCGATATGAGCCGTCTTTACACCGGTAACGATTAATGAAACTTAAAACCGGTTTTTGTTTGTCCAGTATTGAGATAGCATTAATCGTAGCTTCCTTATCCTCCGGGTGAACAAAATCGAGAAATGAATGCCCTTCAAGCTCGGACAATTTATAGCCGAGAACATTTTCCCATTCACTATTAATTCTTAAAAATTCTCCTTTGGTATTTGCGATACATAAAAGGTCCAATGCTATTGTAAAGAAACGCTCCAGTTCTTCTTTTGTTTTGTGGAGCGTGAGTTCCGTTTTTCTCCTTTCGCTTATATCGTGTACTATTGAATAAAGCAGTTCGTGGTTATCAATCTCGATTGGACCGCTGTAAACCTCAACATCCCGTATTTCCCCGTTTGCAAGTCTGTGTTTAAATAGAAAGTGATTTCTTTTTTCTTCCCTTGCAAGTTCCATCTCTTTTAGGACTTCGCTTTCAGGAAGAATATTAATGTCTGTAATCTTCATCCCGGTAATTTCGGAATGACTCCAGCCATAGTATTTACACGCAGCGGGATTGGCATTAATGATTTGTGCCGTTCTTGTATCAACAAGCAGCATAACAGCATGATTGTTATTAAACAGCGCATTGTATCTTAATTTGTATAATTCAAGTTGCGACTCTATTTCTTCAACTTGCAGCATAATAATTTCTATTCTATTTGATGTTAAATGGTCCTAGATTAATTAATAACTTTTACAGGGCACTTTAAAACCCAAAAGTATCCTGACAGTTTTCCCGGTATTCCCTTGAGGTAATTTAATTGAATTTAGCTCGTAAAAACAATATTCAAAAATTACTATTCAAACAGAGAAAATCAAAGAAAACCAACGGTTTTTCGCCTTATAATCGAAAAAAAATACGGTATGTTGAGGCATAATTGCTATTCCTACTTAAAAGAATATCGAATCTGCCAAGTACATGGAATTCTATTTTTAATAAGCTCATTACCTCATTTCTGTTTAAAACACAGGCGGGTAATTTAATTTTGGCTTTCAATATTTATTCCCCAAAGTGATATCATGTAAATCACATTATTAGTTCTGAGGGTTGTTTTTATTAATGGAGAAATAGTATATTAATTACGGCTTAGTTTTGATTAAGTATTACTGTTGTTCTGTGTTATTCTTCTGTTAGTTAAAGAATTACACAAGGAAGATGAGATTATCTACATAATGGAGTTTTTATGAAATCTGAGTTAGAAACCTGTTTAGATAAAAAAACACGGGGGTGGGTTAATTTATTCTCATATTTAATTATACCGCTCACTATTTTTTTAATTCATTTTAATACACCCGCCCAAACATTTGTAATCGGCACGGGGACACAGGTAAACACTTCAACGGGTTATCCGGCTCCATATGGAAATTCTTACTATGCGGCAAAACATCAAATTCTTTATAAAAACTACGAACTAGTAGCTTCAGGTTTAACTGCCGGCGAAATACATAAATTCGGCTTTAATGTTGCAAATCTTAACAATTCGGCGGTTCTAAATGATTTCTATATATCAATGAAAAATACAACTACCGAAGCATTAAATAGTTGGGAAACAGATTTGATAACTGTTTACGGACCTCATAATTATGAACCGAGACTTGGCTGGAATCTGCACACGCTGGATATACCATTTACATGGGACGGAAGTTCAAATATTGTCGTTGAGGTTTGTTTTCAAAATAGCAGTAGTTCTTTCAATGCATTAACATATTTAGAAGGTCCATATTTTAGCGGTGCAACACGCTTTTTGCGGGGCAATTTTTCAAATTTGTGTGGAGCTACAACATCAACATCGGTTTTATCTTACAGACCAAACACAGCTTTTCTTAGAAGGGAGGAATATGGTATCGGGTTATACAATCTTATAGGAGACCAGTCAGAATATTCCGGGACAGAAATTACTTATCAAATAGAAGTTGAAAACATCGGTACAGGAACAGATGTTTGTTTATTAAGTGTTTTATCGCAAAAAGGGTGGGGTTATAAACTTTACGAACATAATACTTCAAACGAGATTAGTCAAATAGAAATGGATAGTGCCTCAACAGGAATAATCGATTTGAAAGTTACAATACCTGCGGATGCTGTTTTAGGAGCGTTTGATGAAGTTGAGGTCAAAGGAATATCACAATCCGATACCACAAAACGAAGTTCAATTTTGATTAAAACAACAGCCATTGCAGCAAATTCCAGTTATCCTTTTTATGAAGATTTCGGAAACGATTTTCCTCCCCTTGCCTGGTGTGTTGTAAATACAAATCGAAACTCCGGCTGGTTCCAATCATCGTTTAATGGTTATAATAATAGTAGTACATCCGCCTCACAAATTTGGTGGCAGTCGATACCGGCTTATAATGGAGATGAATGGTTGATTTCTCCCCGGATGAATTTCGATACCACCAAAGAGTATTATTTAACGTTCTATGGAAAAGCAAGTACAGTAGATGGAAATAAAGGGGAAGTTGTAAAAATTTATGCAATCCCACAATTATCGGATACGGCTTCTATTCTAAGGGCAAACGGAACACTGCTGAAAGAAATAGAGCTGACAACAACAATTAAGGAATATGTTATTGATCTTGAGGCATTTTCGGGAAAACAGGTATATATTGCTTTCAACCACATTCTTCAAGGGGTTACAAGTAATAAAAGTTATACTATATATGTTGATGAATTTAAGATAGCAGAAAAGCCTAATTATTCTGTTCAGGTTTCATCGCCTAATTCAAACCTGATAGGTGAAAGCGGGTATTCGATAATACATAACATTGAAGTATTTAATCGAGGATTGAACACGGATATTTTTTCGTTAAACCGCTCTGGCGGTGATCCGGGCTGGAACTACACATTCTTAGAGCATAACACGAATAATCCACTAACGCAGATTACAATTTCCGGTTTTGATACTGTTACTGTAGATTTAAAGGTTGAAATACCCGCCTCAGCTATTAATTCGGAAATGAATACAACCAAGGTTACAGTCAATTCTCAAAGCGATCTTCAAGTAAGCAGCTCGATAATAATTAGAACGAGTGCTGTAAAACCTATCGTTTCACCCCATTCAGAGAAATTTGATAATGTTATAGCTCCCGAATTGCCTTATGGATGGAAAACAATTGTATCCCATTTCTCAGCATTCGCAAAGGTTGAAACTAACTCGGACCCGGTAAATAATCCAGTAAGTCAACCGAATCAGGTTTCTCTTTATAACAGTACAGAGCTTTCAAGTAATGCGCAGCTTTTATTAATCCCTCCGGGTGTGGAAGACTTAAATCAATGCAGAATACGATTTTGGGCTAGAAGCCGTGTTTCAAATCTGGCAGACAATCCGATTCTGATTATTGGGACTATGAGTAACCCGGCGGACTATTTAACATTCGTCCCGTTCGATACCATTTCAAATCTGACTGATAATCAAAAAGATTACTCTATTAGTTTTCAGGGATATTCCGGTAGTAATAGACATATTGCATTTAAACACGGTAGCCCGGGAGCAGGGACAGGAGTATATATTTTTATCGACAATTTTGTATATGAAACACTACCTGTAACCTGCCTTGAACCAAGTCAACTTGGGGTTACAGAGGCTACACAAAATTCTGTAACTCTTAATTGGAATGAAAACGGAGGAGCAACTGCGTGGGAAATAAAATATGGACTACCCGGGTTTAATCCCGACAGTAGCGGAACTTTAATTACAGATATTAACAGCAAGCCATATAAAATAGAATTATTGTCAGCAGCAACTGCATACGAAGCTTACGTTCGTTCAGTTTGTGCAGAAAAGTCAAATAGTAATTGGTCTAATGTATTATTTTTTCAAACTGAACAAATACCTGCAAACCTTCCCTTTACTGAGACTTTCGAGGATACTCTTTCCAACTGGAGTTTTGTAAATGGAAATCAAATTAATAAATGGCATATAGGAAATGCTGTCGCTCAATCAGGTGCTCGTTCCGCATATATTTCCTCGACAGATGGAGTTACGAATGCTTATAGTTTGAACCAATCAAATGTAACCCATATTTTCAGAGACATTAAATTTCCCGATGTCAACGGAGTCTTTAATTTCTCTTTTTATTGGAAAGCTCAAGGACAATATCAGAGTGATTATTTAAAATTGTATCTTGTCCCCACTACAGTTATTCCACAGGAGGGGGTTGTAATTACAAGAGGTATGATCGGACTTGAAAGATATAATCAAAACAATCAATGGAAAAAAGAAACGATTTTACTCCCAGACTCACTAAGAAATAAAACGTACCGTCTTGTTTTTTCATGGATAAACGATGATAACTACGGTTCACAGCCTCCTGCAGCTATAGATAGTCTTCATCTATTTGCCATTCCCTATGGTTCATTAAAAGGTGTAGTTAAAAATTCATCCGGAGACCCGATACCCAATGCCACTGTTTACTCCAACGAAATTATTTACAATGCAAATAGTTCCGGTTTTTATTTCGTACCAGATATAGAACCGGGAGAATACTTTTTTACTTCGGCAACAGGCGGTTATTCAGCCGATACTGCAACTATAATAATTACAAGCAACGATACTACCACGCATGATTTTGTATTACCATATTCAAATCCCGATTTACCGTTTGCTTTGCAGTTTATGCCGAGCGATCTCTCAAATCGGGTTTCAAGCGCCGCATGTACAGACGGAAGATACATCTATACTTCGGTAACAGGTGAAAACCGTGTTTATGTAACAGACATGATTGATCCTTCATCACCAAATGAAAAGGGTTACATTACAGTTCAAAGTGCATCAAAACTTTTCTATAATAGCAATTATCTATTCGTATCTACCACAGATAATAAAATTCATATCCTTGATAAACCTTCAAGTCCCGACAGTTTTATAATCAAGATAATTTTAAACATGGAAGGGCGTGTTAAGGATATTTCTTTTAACGGTGATTTAGCATTTATTTTGATCAGCAATTTATCCGGAAGTAATAGCGATAAATCCAAACTGTTGGTTTACGATTTTACAGAAATAGCAAATCCTATAATAAAAGGTTCACTTCTTTTTGATGGAATTTCATCCAAACAGTATTATAACCGGGAAAGAGAATTGATGATTATTCAGGGCACTAATTCAAATTCTACGGCAACAATTTTTACAATACTGAACGTCGAGAATAAAGATAGCATATCTCTCTTATGTTCAAATTCAAATTCGCCGAAAGAATATGGTTTAATAGGCGAAAAAAATTATTACATCACCTCCTCAAGGGTAAACGGCATTTCTTATTTGAGAACATATTCGACAATTAATCCTTCTGCCCCGGTTTTGTTAAAAGAATGGGAAGTACCGGAAAACAAAAACATATCAGCACTCGTAAATGTTGAAGGAACAATTTATCTGCACACCGAGTCGACAAATCAATTAATCATGACATTAGTCTATGATTCAGTTGAAAACAATTATTACAGAGGCATTGACTTCAATTTAACAAAAGGGTGGGCAGGTACCGACTATATTATTCTGAAAGAACCGATAAGTAATAAGATATATTCGGAAAATAGCGATAATCGAAAATATTATATTACACCAACCAATACTTCACCGCCGGTTTATATTATAAAACTTGAAAAACCGTATTACGAACCTGTTACGGATAATAAACTAACTATAGCGATTACCCCTTTGGAAGCCGTACAAGCGGGATGCACAACTACACCATCGGCTGGAACTTATACATTTCGTGTTCCAACGAATGTTCAAATTTCAGCTACAGAAGTTACCGGGTGGAAATTTGCTTATTGGATAGGAGCCTCCGGAGGTAATCCAACAACAGTATTAGTAGAGGGGGAAAAAGAAGTAATTGCCGTATTTGAACAAATACCTGTTTTAACGGTTGCAGGTAAAAAAGGGAAAGAAATTTTTTGTCCCAAAGAGTTGGTGCCGGGAGATTATCTTAGCGTAGGGACAGCAACTTTTTCAGCAGATGAAATTGATGATTGGTCTTTCGGGTCATTTAAGATTGATGCTTCCGGTTCCGGGAACGATAAACTCGATATCGGAAGTGTTAAAATTGAGGGGCCGGTAAATCTAACAACAAATTATTTGGCGGATGACGGAACTATTACAGTTACTTTTTCTCCTCCACTTGTCGTAGCAAAAGGGAGCAGCGTCCTATTTAAAATAAGTTATAAGTTTAATTATGATCCTGTTACCTATGCACATGATACTGTAAGAATTTTCAATTGGAGAACAATGGGTGTCAGTGCAACTCCGATGGTGTATCCTCCGGGAGAAATTGTCGGAGCAGCAAGAATGGATTCATTAATTATAGCTCCGGTGCGTACAGCAACGGGATATGCATTTGCAAAAATGCAGGACGCTATCGACTATCAACACACACTAAACGGTGATTCGATATATGTGTGCGATGGTGGATATGTTGAACAATTAGCCGTAACAAAACAACTTCATATTAAATCCGTTAATGGTCCCGAGAATACATCAATTATTACAGATATTGATACTGCCTCCCACTATAAAGGAGGAGTATTTATAAACAAAGATAATTGCTCGCTTGAAGGATTTACAATTTACAATTTAAGAGGGGGTGATTTAGCCGTTGATTTAAGCAGTTGTGACAATTTTTTATTTAAGAACAGCATTATAGAAAATTATCAAAATGGGATTTATGGTGTCGGTAATTCAAGCAAAGGAAATGGTTATAATCTCGCGTTGAACAGATTTAAGAATATTGATGACACACCGATTGAGTTATCATATATAAGTAAAGCAACAATACAGAGTAATTATTTCGATTATTGCAGCGAGGATAGAACAATTCTTGTTGAAAATGTTAAACAATTGTTGAGTATTGAAAACAATGTTGCAAATTCATCTTTCAAGATAGCTGTAATTCCGGAAGTTACAGGTGATAACAGCTCTGCTGTGGTGAACATTGAGAACAATAAAATTGTATCGGAAGATGCCGATTCAGTTGGAAGTATATTGTATAAACCGGAACAATACGATAGTTCAAGCAGCCCGATGAAATTGACTATCAAAAACAATAAGAACTTTAGAATAGAAGCGGAATTTGTACGTAATGCCGAAGTAAGTGAGAATACAATTCCCGAATCTATTGTAATGAGAAATTTGTACGGTAACACGAAGGTTGAAAAAAATGAAATATATGGTCAGGCTATAGTTTCCGATTTAATAATGGATGAATCAAAAACATTTCCCAATCTCATATTCAGCGAGAATTCTTTTAAGAATGCTGCCGATGCGTATTTGTCATTAGAGAATATTCCACCTGGAGATTCATTGAAATATCATCAGGTTACCAATAACACGTGGTCTTCCGTGGGGGATATTGGAGGTGAATTAATTGACGTTCACTCATTGCGCTTTGCTGAAAATAAAATCTTGGGTGGATTTAATAAGGGTTTGAGAATAGATAATTGTACCTGGATACTTGCAGAGAAAAATGAATTAACACATCACAAATACGGAATAGACCTTAAATCAAGTGAAAATATCATTTTGGGAGGAAATCTCCTCTCCAATAACACCAATTGGGGTGTGTTCTGCGATAGCATAAACGGAATTATTCTTGACAGTAACAATATCATTTCGAATAGTAAGGGAGTTAGTTTAACTAACTCGGAATATGTAAATCTAAACTCGAACATAATCCGCGACAATATTTTTGAGGGGGATACAACAGCTTTGATTCTTGATAATATCACTAATGAATTAAATATTGTAAACAATACAATTAAAGGGAAAATGAACCTTTCTTTTGACACAGGAAATGTCCATATTGATAAAAACATACTTACTCTAGCCGATACCAACCTGGTGGTTTTTGACTTCAGCGATTTAAGTGAGGTAATAGTAACTGAAAATGTATTTGATGGTTATCCGGAAAACTATTTGTTCTTAACAAAGATTGATAAGGTGCTTCTAAGTAAAAACAAAAGCCAGAACGGTTTTAACGTTCTAATTGATAATTCACATTTGGAGAAAAAGAAAACAAAACAAACCGATATAAGAATAAGCAACAATCAAGTTTTAGGCGATTCATCCAGCAGGATAGTTTTTCTTGGTGACAGCCTATATTCAACAGTAGCGGTGGATTCAAATAAAAACTTCTCCGTTAAAGTGGAGAAATCAAAAAATGCATCTATATCATACAATTTAATTGAAAATGGAATAGAGATTAATAAACTGAAAGATACAACTTTCATTGTGGGGAATACGATTAATGGGGGGATTGATTATAACGATTTAGAAGGAAGCATAGTCATTTCAGGGAATACATTTAAAGATAGTACATTCGAAAACAAGTTTAACTTTGATTCTTTCGAGAAAGCAATATTCAGTAACAATCTTTTCCCAATAGGCGGGAAGAATCTTTTTATAAGTCTAAGCAAAATCAGTTTAGCCGAGATAAATTATAACAAACATTTTGCCCCGATTTATATTAATGTCGATAATACAGGGCTTCAATTGGATAAGAAAAATGCGAATCCTTTAATTGAAATAATAGGTAACGAGGTAACCGGCGACACTGTCGGGACAATTAATTACAATGGCGCCGAATTGCAGATACCATTAAAAATTAACTTGAATAAAAAGTTTGGTGTAACTGCCGGGAAGACATATAATGCACAAATTATAGATAATTATCTCTTGCGAGTACTTGATTTATCATACTTGAGAGGGGAAACTCAAATCAAACAAAACAGAGCCTATGCCGGAGCTAAAATAAAACATGTAAATGATGATGCTGTTAAACAATCCAGGTTAATCATCGAAGAAAATACCTTTAGAGACGATACCACCGAGAGCTATAACAAAACCGCATTAAAGTTAAAACATGTATTAAAAGGAACGGCACAGATAAATTCGCATTTAATAAAATCAAACCGATTTGACGGTGATTACAGTTATAAAGTTCGTATTGATACCTCCGATTATTTTTCTATTGAAAACAATATCCTTTACGGTACGTTATCAATAATAAAAGGGAAAGAATTTGAAATAAAAGAGAATGCTTTTCAAATAATGGATGGAAAACCTGTAGAAGACGGTATAAATCTTTTCAATAAATGTGAAGATATTAATATAACAGCAAATTTGATAGGTGGATTTTCACAAAACGGAATTTCCATCATGTCGAATGTAAAGGATGTAGAAATAAAAAATAATAAAATCGGTACAGATGAAGATGGATTACTGGCGGTACCAAACCTCATGGGGATTCACATGTACGAAAAATGCTCAAATATAATTATTGACGGGAATTTAATATCAGGAAATTCAGATGCAAATATTGGCTTAAGCCTTGATTGCAGCAACAATATCATTAGAAATAATGTCATAGGTCCAAATGCTCCTATAACAGAACGGTTTACAAACGCAAAAGGTATAGAATTACAAAGGAATTGCGACGGTAATTTGATTGAATACAATATTATATCGGGTTTGTCTTTTGGAATTGAAATTAAAGACTTCGATAATACCTCCTGCGACAACAATGTAATTGACAACAATCATTTTGGGGTTAATAACTTGAACTCTTCCATACAAAGCAACCGCGTTAAACTAATGAACTTATTCGATGTTGCTATTGAATCCGGGACGGGAAACAAAATTACAAACAATTATTCTCCTGCAAACGGTTCTTTCGCTGCTATAGCAGGAAAAAATTCGACAATATCTAATAATGTTATCGGTAT
>DAIRET010000226.1:0-4092 GCA_036795455.1 Ignavibacteriaceae bacterium | reverse complement strand
TAATACTAACCGGTTTAATTCCATCCCTATCGATTATTACACGGGACACAGCACTTGATTTCCCTTTAATGTCAATTTTTTCACCATTCAAATAAACTTCAACTCCGAATGAGTTCCCTATAGTAAGATTAAAACTCTCACCAGCTTTAATTTCAAGCGTATTCTTTGGATACAAATAATACTCCTTTGTTTCATTCTCATCAAATGTAACTTTAAGCCAGGATGAATCGAAAGCACGGAATGCAAGCAATAAACTATCGGAAGTTAATGAACTGTTTTCTACTTTGACCGGCTCTTCTTCAAACCTTTTTTTGCTTTCACGTAGAACTTCTTCATACGATTTTTCTGCAATAATTTTGTCTGTTGAATCGTAAAAAACGAACATATAAACGAGGAATAATGTTATTATTACCGCTCCGGAAGTTACTACAAGTACCAGGTTTTTCTGGTTGTTGTTTTTAGTTCGGCTGTCCGATCCGCTTCTATCGTAATCATCAATTATAGTTGTCTTTTTCGGAACTGGTTTTTGAGTTTCTTTTACTTCATCCGTTGTATTTACGGATTGAAGTTTTACTTCAGATAGGTCGGTTGTTACAGAATAGTCTTTTCCTTCTTTAGCTAATTCATATTTCTTCAGAATAAGTTGTTCATCTAGTCCAACAATGCGTGCATACTCTCTTAAAAAAGCCTTAATATAAATCTCCGGTAGAAAGGAATAATCCCCTTTTTCCATTAAGTGAAGGAATTTCAAATCAATTTTAATTTTTTGAGCGATAAACTCAGGTGTTATTTGAGATTTCTCTCTTGCAATTTTTAATTCTTCGGCTAATTTACTAAACATACAGTAGCTATAAATAATTAATTAAGAATTTACAGTTTTAACTAGTTTCGCCGCAAAGGCACCATCCATTTTATGCCTGTGCGGATAGGTTTGAACACAACCGTTTTCGTCTATTACTTCCGCAGGTAGTGAACCCGCTGCATTCACCAAATGAAAATCCGGGTTTTCTGCAAGGAACTTCTTTATTACCTCAATATTTTCTTCCGGTTCTATAGTACACGTACTGTAAACTACTACGCCACCCGGTTTTACAAGTGAAGCAGCCTTACACAGTAATTTGTATTGCAATGTAGTAACCTGTTGAATATCAAGCAACTGTTTTTTCCATTTTACGTCCGGTTTTTTTGAAAGAGTTCCCAACCCGGAACAAGGAACGTCAGCCAGTACTCTATCAAAAAGTAATGAATCTTCATATTCAAGCGCATCAATGGCAATACTTTCAACACAGGTAATTCCCAGCCTTTTAAAATTAATATCGAGCATTTTTACCCGTACTTCGAATTTATCAAGTGCAACAATCTTACCATTGTTATTAATCAAATCGGCAATAAAAGAAGTCTTTCCACCCGGAGCCGCACAAAGATCAAGTATTCTCATACCTGGTTTCACATCCAGTAATTTGCATGACATCCCGGTACTTTCATCCTGAATTGTAAAGTAGCCTTCCTTAAAGTATTGCCAGTTAGCTATGTTGGTTAAGTTTTGAAGTTTTATAAAATCCGGTAGGAAAGTTCCTTTGGTATACCTTAAATTAACTGAATCGAGTAAACCCAAAAACTCATTTCTGCTTACTCTTAGATAATTAATTCTTAATGTTAGAGAAGGTCTTTCGTTATTCGCTGTAAGAAGCTGTTCAAGTTCTTCATTTGGAAATCTTTTCACCCACCTTTTAATAAGCCAGGAAGGGTGTGAATAATATGTTGCATAAAATCCTATCCGGTCTTCATCGGGATTCGGGTATCTCAAATTTGCCTTTGATTTAATAATGTTCCTGAGAACAGCGTTAGTAATATCCGCCGGTTTTTGCCCGTGAAGTTTTTTCAAAAATTCTACAGCTTCATTAACCGCTGCATATTCGGGTACTTTATCAAGGAACATAATCTGGTAAAGTGCTACTCTTAAAGCATTTTTCATAACAGGCAAAGCTCTTGAAAACTGTCCTTTATAAAACCCGCTTAAAATCCAGTCAAGTCTTCCCATCCATCTAACAACACCGTGTACGATTTCGAAAAGAAGCGCTTTATCGGCTCCGCTTAAATCGTGGTTTTTAATCTCATTATCAAGAAGTTTATCAAGGTAGGCATCGGTTCTTTCAATGCGGTTAAGAATTTTGACCGCTAGTCCACGAACACCGCTGTACAATTCTTTAATCCCGTTTTCTTCCGGGTTGTTTGTAGTTTTCTCTTCTTCCAATAAATTACCTGAATTTTGATTTCTAAAATAAACTTTACAAACCAATATTTCAATTTCTTGAAGTATTATCTTTAAGTAAAGAGGGGGAATATCTGAAAATAAAAAGAGCTATTACGCAACCGTGAATAGCTCTTAAAATATACGATAAATACGTGAAGACTAATTTTTTGCTTTGCCGTATTTTTTCATGAACTTTTCTACTCGTCCGGTCGTATCCAGCAGTTTTTGCTTGCCGGTAAAGAACGGATGTGAACCGGATGAAATTTCAAGTTTTATTAGGGGATAAACTTTACCGTCTTCCCACTCTATTGTTTCATTACTCTTTATAGTTGATTTTGTTAATATTGCGAAATCACACGAGTAATCCTTGAAAACAACCGGCCTGTATTGAGGATGAATTCCTTTTTTCACTTTACTTATCCTATTACTATTTCAATTTTTAAATCTTAGAGAGTGCAAATATATTAAAAAAGGTTTGATTTGCCAAAAAAAAATCAGGGGTTTTGATTCAAAAAAGTAACTCCACAATATGTCTTTTTTGTAATACTCCCTTATAAAACGTAACCCAACACCCTTTCTTTAACCCTTTCAAGTTCTATCTTTTGCTCAATTGTAAGATAGACGAGTTTGTAATTTGTCCCGGTGTTTTGGTAAGCGTAAAGTGTATCGCTCACCCTATATGCTTTCCGCACTTTGTTCTCTGTACTCAAGTTAGTTTTGTCATAAAAACCTGCCATTGCCGGCTCGATTGCTTTTTCCCGCTTTATTATTTTGGAACTAAAATGCGAAACTTTTTCCGGTTTTTCAAAGTTATTATTTTCAAGCGAACTAATTTCTTTACTTATAATATCGAATCGTTGTTGAAACTCATCCCCAAAAGGATTTGAAAAACTATTATTGGCAAAATCCATTACTAAAAGGAATAACAAAACCACCGTTAGACCACCAACAGCCGGTAAAAAGAATCCGGATGAGAATGCTTTTATCCAAAATTTCTGGTTTAGGTTTGACTTGTCGCTGCCAATCTTTTGGAATAAATCACTTTCAAATGAAGACGGTGCATTAATTCGCGTCAATTTTTTTAATGATTCAATTGATGATTTGTCAATATTTTCGTAAAAACCCTTTTCCATTTTCTAATCTCTATAAACTTTTCTTAATAGTTTTTGTAGTTGTGCCCGTCCCCTATTTATTCTTGATTTAACTGTACCGACAGGTAAACCGGAAATTTCGGAAATTTCTTCATATGTAAGTTCCTGGATATCACGCAGAATTACCATTTCCCTGTAAGTCTCGGATATTTTTAACAAAGCATCCTGAATTTCTTTCTCTTTAATACTGTTTTCAAGTTGTTTATCCGGACGATAACGGTTATCCGGTACTTCTATAATATTTTCATCATCCTTGCTTCTTTCAACCGAAAAAGCAGTTCTTTTCCTTCTTTGCAGTTCTGTTTTGGCAAGATTACCGGCAATAGTATAAACCCATGTTGAGAACTTTGCAACCGATTTGTATGAATTTTTATTTCGAAATACTCTTATCATCGTTTCCTGGACAACATCTATGCACGATTCATAATCCCCTAAGAATCTAAACACGTAATTTGTTAAGGGATTCTTATACCTCTGAACAAGAATTTCGAAAGCCTTTACGTTATTATTGATTTGAAAATCGAGTATCAGTTCCTCGTCCGAATAATCTTTTAAATCTTTTTCCAGCACTGTGTATTATACTTATTGTTTGATTAATTGTTTCATAAAATTAAGAAAAAAGAAGAAGAAATCGTTAAGCTAATTCATGTAATAAAACTTATCTTGCTTTACTTTGAAGGGGGAAAA
>DAIRET010000225.1:0-4094 GCA_036795455.1 Ignavibacteriaceae bacterium | reverse complement strand
TCTCTTTTATTAATCCCGAACTGTTTTTCCCCCTAATTAAATACTGTATGCTTAAATCAAGAGTGTTCTCCCTGCTAATCGGAAGCGAAACACCCCCGCTTACAGTATATTGTTTAATATGTTCCCCGTAAAGATAATAAGGAGTGGTTTCATAACTGATACCTGTTCTCCATATCATCAAATCATCAAATTCCATGCCCGAAGGATTTTTTCTATACTCAAGACCCGCACTTATCTTATTTACCGGTTTCAGATTATCCATTCCGTATGAACCTGATTTATAATCGCTCCAGTTTTGGTACAGGTAATCAAGGTAGACCTGGTACGATTTATTAAATTTCATCCCGAAACCCGCAACAATGCGAAAAGGGACTTTAAGGGTTGTATTACCGGTGTAAACGGTATCAAGAATATACTGTGTTTTTTTTGTAAAGCCTGAATCACAATTTAATGAAGATATAAAACTAACGGCAAAACCGAACTTGAAATCGGATATATTATCCGAATCTGTAATCAATTTTGAGAAATCCGGCGATGTGAGACCGAAAGTTCCTCCAATACCGCTTGCCTTCATACGTGTCTCGTAAAAAGTACTAAGATTGTCTGTATTTGTGAACTCTGTTTCTGCAGAATAAACAAGATTTCCGAAATAGTAATCAAGCGATAACCCTATCCCGAAATCGTACGGGAGAGTAACAGAAGAACCGAGAAATGCTTTTGACAATCCCCCCTCTCCTTTATAAGTAACCGAATAATCATCGTTTGATGAAGAAGTTCCGCTGAGAATTGATTCATACGAAATCCTTGAATAAGGAATTATTCCAAGAACTGCTGCTATACCGTAATCTCTTTGAATCGGGAATCCGAAAGTAAATCCTGAAAAATACATTTCCGAAAAGAAGTAAGATTTCTTACTATCTTTAACCATTAACCCGTTATATTTGCTCCCTACTTCAACTCTTGTAAGGTTAATATATCTCCATGATGCCGGATTAAGAACCGAGATAAAATCTCTATCCACAATAGCTACTCCAAGGTCTCCCATACCCGATCTTCTTGCCGAATACGAATAATCCGGTTCACCTATTCCAAGCTGTGAGTAAAAAGAGGTTGTTTGCGAAAAACCCACCCCTGATAGAATTAAAAAAGCTAAAACAAAAGAAATAAAAAACTTATTCATCATATGGTCAATTCTTTTTCGTATATGTGTAATGCAAAATCAAACGGGGTTTTTTAGCCGGTTCACTGCTTTGATGATTGTGAATCGCAAAAAGTTCCATCCCTTCAAGCGGTGTTCTTGGAGTTACAACAATACCATTATTACTTCTTGCTTTCAGCATCCGGTTAATTATGGTTGCAATGTTTCCCGTATACTTATCGTCGCTTTTTGTTAAAACCGCATAACCATCCGAATCATAAGTATTATTCGTAGAATCGGACATATAGTATGCAATCAAACCATCAGTATAGGTTGTACCGAGGACGGAAGTCAACGAATCATAAGTCAAAATTAATTCCGCTTTATTTACCGATGCGTCAGCAGGCAGAGATGAAACATCGAACCAGAAAGCAGAATTAATAGTTACACCGCTTTGAACCGGTGTATATTTTTTGGGTAATAATGTATTATCCCCGCTAACGAAGTGCATATCCGCTTGCGTATAAAAAACAAGTGTATCGGTATAACTGCCGGCTTTCTCAACGATAATTGTAAGAGTAGGCTGTAATGATAGAGCGACCAGCGAAGAGTAGCCGTAAAACCCACGGAAATGTTCTGTGTCTGTTTTCGGTTTCAAGTATAATCCGTAGTTGGCTCCCGCAACTTCTTCTTTTGCATTTTTAAGCCAAGCACTTGCAAGGTCTTTTTCAATATCGAATGTATAAGTAGTATCTTTAACAAGGTTGCTTGAAACGTTCGCTGCATCGTAAGTCAACAACCCTAAAGAATCATAACTAAACGTTGAGTAAGCCCAATCGTAAGTAACCTTATGAGCTGTAAAATCGAAAGGTTTGGTTGAATCCCCAACCACGTAATACGGTGTTAAAGAGATTTTGGAAGAAATAATTTGAATACTATCAAGATCGGCTGAGATTTCATCCGAAAGGTATAAATAAAACTTCACTAAAGTTGTAGCCTCATTGTTGCTGTTTTTCCCAAGAAGAAGCATTTGGGAAGAACCGAGCGGCAGCACTTTAACAAATGAGCGATCGTATTGATTAACAGTATCAATGAATGAATCGTATAGTCCGAATTCAACTAAATCTTTTTTTACAACGTCAACCCCCACCGAAGCTGGGTCATCGGAACAGGCAGAGAACATTAAAGTACATAATAGTAGTACTGGTATAATTATCGAATTTTTGAACAACTAATTTTCTCCTAAAAAATCTTTTTTTATAAACTGGCACGCATCATTAAAATTTGCGGCAACAAAATTGGGGATTTTATTTTCTTTATGCAAGATAGAAAGATGTTCCCTACCATAACCGGTTTGAACTAAGATAGTTTTTATGCCGGCAAGAATTCCGCATTCTATATCGGAAGCAGAATCGCCTATTAAATAAGACTTACACAAATTAATACCAAGTTCCTTTGCTGAATTATATATCATAGCCGGGGAGGGTTTTCTGCATAAACACTCTTCTTCGGTATTGAACTCCGGGTGGTAAGGACAATAAGAGAACTTATCAATTTCAACCGAGAAATCTTTAAGTATTTCATTTATCCTGTTATTAACGGCATTAACTTCTTTATCAGTAATTAGTCCTCTTGCAATACCGGATTGGTTAGAAATCACGACGAGTTTAAACTTAAGTTTGTTCTTAAGGTAGGAAAGAGATTCCCCAACACCCGGAAGCAATACTACATTATCCGGGTTACCAAGGTATCCGGGGTCTTCATTAAGAGTACCGTCTCTATCAAGAAAAACCGCACGATTCATAAATTAGCTGTCTAATACCGTCTTATATAGCTCAATATACTGTTTTGCAGAAGCCTGCCAGCTAAAGTCGGACTTCATACCGTTTTTCATCAGTTTTTGCCATACTTTTTTGTTATTGAAAAGCTCTACTGCTTCTTTAACTGTTTTAATCATTTCTGTTGCAGTAAACTTTTCAAATACAAGCCCGGTTCCTTCACCTGTTTCAGGATCAAATTGAGTAACTGTATTTGCCAATCCGCCTGTTTTTCTTACAATCGGTACTGTTCCATATACAAGGCTGTACAGCTGGTTTAAACCGCAAGGCTCGTATTTAGACGGCATTAGGAACATATCCGAACCAGCTTCAATCAAATGCGCTAATTCATCGTTAAACCCGATATAGCTTGCGAATTTATTCTGGTATTGATAACTAAGTTTTTGAATCGCATTCTGAAGTTTTTTATCCCCGGCTCCAAGAAGTATAATTTGAATATTCAAATTCATCAATTTCTCAAAAGCATTAACGATAAGGTCTACTCCTTTTACTTCTGTAAGGCGGGAGATTATCCCTATAATCGGGATGTTCTCGTCGAATTTCAACCCGAAGCGTTCTGCAAGGGCTTTTTTGTTAATTACTTTATCCTGGATCGATTTAATGGAATATTTTTTCGGTATGAATTTATCTTTTTCAGGATTCCAGACATTAACATCAATGCCGTTTACAAGTCCGTAGAAGTTGTTTTTTCTTTTAGCGAGAACTGCATTCAATCCGCCGCTGATTGTTTTATCTTTCATCACTTCTTTTGCATATTCTTCACTAACCGTATTAACGCAATCGGAATACACAATTCCGGCTTTAATGAAATTAAATTTACCGTCATGCAGTACCCCGTTCTCGGCGAACATTTTTTCAGGTAAACCTGATTTCTTAAAAGTCGATTTCGGAAAAATTCCCTGCGATGAAAAGTTATGTACAGTGTACAAAACTTTAAAAGACTCGGTTTGAGCCTCATCTTTATAAACCGATTTAAGGTACGGTGCGGTTAAACCTGTTTGCCAGTCGTTACAATGAATTATATCCGGCACCCAGCCAAGTTTTGATATTAACTCAAAAACAGCTTTTGAAAGAAGCATAAACCGTTCATCATTGTCCGGATACTCTTTTCCAGTTTT
>DAIRET010000224.1:0-4119 GCA_036795455.1 Ignavibacteriaceae bacterium | reverse complement strand
AGTTTCCAATCTTGTAATTTTGTAGAAATCTAGAAAAATGCTGTTTTAAAGTAATGGTAGGTTAGGAAATAACTTTCGCTATTAAAGTGAAGTCCTGACAAGCCTAAATTTCAGTTTTCACCCTTTATTTTTGCAATATTACTGAACAATCTTATAAGGAAAGCCAACCCGAATCCCAACAAGGAAAAATATACATCCGACAACTCAACCCTAACACTACCTCCTTCATTAAAAACAACTGTGATTATTTGACAAATCACTACGGTTAAGAAAAATAGAGTAAAACCGTAACAACCTGCGATAAGCGGTTTCATGATTATCTCTTTTAGAAGATAGTTTACCGGTATTTTTTTACTGTATTCAAGTATCATATAAAACCTCGGGATGATGCTGCTAAATCAATCAATTTTTCGGTGGTAAAATAATAAGGAGGAAATAAAAAAGGGATTAGAGCAATCACACATTTCAGAATGATTGCTCTAAAGCACAAACATTTATTTCTATTCGTTTTTTTTGATAATGATTCTTACACCTTCAACTCTATCAACTTTTATTTTACTCCCCTTTTCGATAAAGTCTCCTTCGGTAACTACATCAAACCGTTTTCCGTTGATAAGAGCAATTCCCGCCGGTCTCATTGCAGTAATTGCTTCCCCTTCCGTTTCTACAAGATTGTTATAATCCGGGTTTGAAATAAAACCCTGCCTTGTTGAAGTTTCATCCGAAAGTATCAACCTACCGAATGCTTTTGTTTGCGGCAGATATTTAAGCAGTAATGAAATCACTATCACGCTGCCGAAAACTGCACCACCCAACTGAATTATTGCCATCATTATATCGGAATAATCGATGTAAAAATTCGTATTTATTAATGAGAGGAATAGTGAAACAAAAATTAAAATTATACCTCCTATACCCGCTATTCCGAATCCCGGGATAACGAATATTTCCGCTATCAGCAGGATAACTCCAATCAAGAAAAGAAGAATTTCAACAATTGAGGCAAGGTCAAGTATATATGATGAACCGAAGAATAGTATGAGAGCAATTACTCCTACGGAACCGGGTAATCCCCAGCCCGGTGTTTTAATCTCGGTATATAACCCGATTAGACCAATCATTATCAATAATGAAGAAATAATAGGATTATTCAAAAACCGTACAACTTTTTCTGCCCAGTTTGATGCTGTATACTGAATCTTAGCCCCTTCCAAATCAAATGCTTTTAACACTGATTTAATATCGTTGACAACAGTATCTGCAATTTGAAACGAATGAGCTTCTTCTGCGGTTAGGGTAACAAGCTGGGTGCTGTCTACCAATCCTTTGATTACAACTCTTTCATCAACCATAGCTTCTGCAATATCGGTGCGTCTTCCGTTCCTTTCGGCAGTTGAACGCATTTCCGAGCGCATATACGATTGATATTTTTCTGCTTGTTTTTGACCTGTCTGATCTACAACTGTCGTTGCCCCAATCGAACTACCCGGTGCCATTGCTATTTTACGGCAGGACAAAGTAATCAATGCCCCGGCTGAAATAGCGCGTTTATTCACGAAAGCTATAGTAGGGATTTTACTTTCAAGAATTGCATCTTTAATTTGAGTTGCGGCATCAACACGTCCCCCGAAGGTATTTATTTCGAAGATTATTGCATCAGCATTCTTCTCTTCTGCTTCGCTAATTACACGTTTGACAAACGGAGCCAAACCGAGATCAATATCACCTTCAATTTCGGCGTGAATTACAATTTTCGATTGTGCAAACAAGTTTATACTGAAAAGTATTAAAACGATTTTTAACAAATACCTATACATATTTTCTTCCGGTTGAAAGTTAAAAGTTCATTACCTTAATCAATCTTTATTCCCGTTTTCAAGTATCAAATGACCGAGTTTATCCCTTTTAGTTTCGAGATAACGCCTGTTAATTTCATTTGGTGGTATTTCAATCGGGAGCCTTTCTACAATTTCGAGTCCGTACCCATTAAGCCCGACAATTTTTTTCGGGTTGTTTGTAAGAAGTTTAATCTTTTTAACTCCGAGGTCAATCAGAATTTGAGCTCCAATCCCGTAATCTCTCAAATCTGCTTTGAATCCGAGTTCTTCATTTGCTTCAACTGTATCTCTACCTTTGTCCTGAAGTTCATATGCTTTAATTTTATTCAGAAGCCCGATTCCTCTTCCCTCCTGCCGCATATAAACAAGAATTCCTTTTCCTTCTTTCTCGATTTTATTGAGAGCTTTATTCAATTGATCGTTACAATCGCACCTGAGAGAATGAAACACATCACCTGTTAAGCATTCCGAGTGCATACGCACAAGTACAGGTTCATCGTTATTAATCTCCCCTTTTACCAATGCGATATGTTCTTTGTTGTCAACAAGATTGCGGTAGGTGTAGAGTTTGAATTTCCCGTGTGCTGTCGGAAGGTCAACACAAACTGCACGCTCGACAAATCTTTCGTGCCTTAACCTGTATTGAATCAAATCTTGAACTGTAAGAATCTTAAGAGAGAACTTTTCGGCAAGTTTAATAAGGTCGGGAGTTCTTGCCATTTCGCCGTTATCTTTAAGTATTTCACAAAGAACCCCGGCGGAAGAGAGCTTAGCAAGTCTGCAAAGATCGATTGTTGCTTCAGTGTGTCCGGCTCTGCGTAAAACTCCTTCATCAAATGCTTTTAAAGGAAAAATGTGCCCGGGAACTGCGAAATCGTTTTTATTTGCTTTCGGGTCGATAAGCTTTTTTATTGTGATTGCTCTATCTGCCGCAGAAATGCCTGTAGTTGTTCCATCAACTGCATCGACGGATACAGTAAATTGAGTTCCATGTAAAGCGGAATTGGAATTTACCATTAAAGGTAAATCCAATTCATCAAGTCTTTTAGAAGTTAACGGAACGCAGACAAGTCCGCGTCCGTGATTAATCATAAAGTTTATAATTTCAGGTGTAATAAAGTCCGCAGCACAAATGAAATCACCTTCATTTTCGCGGTCTTCATCATCAATAACGATGATAACTTTACCCTGTCTTATATCTTCAATTGCTTCTTTAACAGTACAAAACATTATTACCTTCTTTAATTACTCTTTAGCTGTAACGCTTGCAATTGCAGAGCGTTCAAACTTTAGCTTGGTATTATCACTAACCTGTAGAACTACGGTTTTCTCATCAATACTTGATACTACACCGTGTAATCCTCCGCTTGTTACTACTTTATCACCTTTTTGAATTGCAGTGAGCATTTTTTCTCTTTCTTTAGTTCTTTTTTGTTGCGGGCGGATAATCATAAAATAAAATATGAAAAAAATCGCACCGAACATAATCAAAGTACTCATCATACTGGAACCACCACCGCTGCCATCCGGCGGCGGAGCAAATGCAAATAGTGTATACACTTTACCTCCGTAAAAGTTATAATTTATTGTTGTTTTCTTTATTATTTTTTGAAACTTTTTTTACAATGTCGTTTTTCCAATCGGAATAACATCCCTCAATAATTTTTTTTCTTGCTTCGCGAACAAGATTTAAATAAAAATGCAAGTTGTGAATAGAAGCAAGCTGAAGTACTAAAATCTCTTTTGCAATAAACATATGCCGCAGGTAAGCCCTTGAAAAATTACTGCAAGTATAGCAGTTACAATTCGGGTCAACCGGTGAAAAATCATCAATGTATTTTGCATTCCTCATCGATAAAACTCCTTCCGAAGTGAATAAATATGCATTCCTTGCATTACGCGTAGGCATAACACAATCGAACATATCGATTCCTCTCTCGATTGCTTCAAGAATATTTTCCGGTCTTCCTACTCCCATTAAATAACGGGGTTTATTAACCGGCATAAAATCAGTTGTAAAATTAACAATATCATACATAACATCAATAGGTTCACCTACGGCAAGCCCGCCTATTGCATACCCGTCAAAATCTAATTTTACAAGGTCAGAAGCAGAAGCTTCCCTTAAATCTTTGTAGACACTCCCTTGAATAATGCCAAAAAGATTTTGTTTATAACCGTAAAGCTCCGGTAGAAAGTCGAACGCTTCCTTGTTTTTTATTGCCCAGTTTGAAGTAAGCTCTTTCGATTTTCTTGCATATTCATATTCGCAGGGAAAAGG
>DAIRET010000035.1:0-19891 GCA_036795455.1 Ignavibacteriaceae bacterium | reverse complement strand
TATCTTTGCTATCGGGGTTCTGTTCCATATAACTTGCAATTACGTAAAGATATGAAGCGTAATAATACGGCAGCCATTCACTTTTTTCAGCAAGTGCAATTCTTTCGAAATTATTTGCAACGTCAATAAATTCCGCTGCGGTTTTCAATGTTTCAATCTTATCAAGATTTTTTTTCATTGCCTTATTGAATTTATCATCGGCATTCAAACCGCCTATCAGTGTAATAGAGAGAAGTAAGGATAAAAAGAGTTTCATGTTTTGCCTTTCTTTTATTGTTAAAATGAAGCTGTTTCACCAAGAGAGATAAAAACGCCGAGAAACGCCCATCTGAATGCAGTGGGCACAACAGGCATTTTAATTCTACCGTCATCCGAAAATCTATACCCGTAAACATTCGAGTAACCAATCAAATTATCTACCGTAAAGAAAATTACAGAAAAATTCCCAAAAATATTTGTTATATAGCTTATGTTCAGACTAAGGTTTTGATAATTTTTTGAGCGGTCTCCAAGAAATTCCGGATTGTTGGGATTAAAATAAGGACGCCCTGTTGCGAATGTATAGATTAATCCGACACTTGTTGTAATTTCCTGGATCCATCTTTTTGCGACAATTGAAAAAGTATGCGGTGTTGCAAATGTTGGAAATGCAAGCGAAGGATAATTTTTAAATTCTCTTCTCGTATCAATATAAGTATAAGAAATCCAGTAATCGGTATACTTGAAAGTTTCCTTATCCCGCCAGAAAACGTCAATACCTTTTGCATAACCTTTTCCATCATTACTGAATGGAACGACCGGAACATTTAAATAAGGATATGTATATACTGTTCCTTTAACAAGGTTATCGTAATCTTTATAATAAAGCTCCAGTCTAAAAGTTCTTCTTGTTCCGAGGTATTGATAATTAAAAATGTAATGGGTTGCTTTCTCATACCGGAAATCGTTTGTATAAATCAAAAAATCCTTTTCCGGTGTTTGATAAAATTGTCCGTATGCAAAATTCAATTGATCGTAAGTACCAAGCCTATAAGCAAGCGATACACGCGGGGCAAAATTATACTTATTCAATATTTTGGAGTATTCGCTTCTTATCCCAACCCTTGCGGCAATATCATTAGTAAAGAAAATATCAGTTTCTGCAAATCCGGCATAGTATGTTTCCATTAGCCTGGAATTCAAACTATTGTAACTGTCTTTAAAAAGTATATTTAGTACTTCACCTCCAAATGTTACGAAAGAACTCCCTGCTATTCTTTTTGAAATAATTAACTTCCCTGTATAAAATATTTCATCCTGCGTTGCTTTGTTTTGTGTTAGTGTAAATTTATCATAATCTATACTAAATGAATAGCCTGCAAATATAGTCCAATCATTCTCGAAATAATCTCTGTAGTTAGTATTAATAAAAAGATTTCCTCCTTTTATCCGGGTATAATCCTTTTGAGATAGATTATTCAAATTCGGTGTAAATAAAGACATATCTCCATAACCAAAAGAAGTATATGCTTTCAATAACCCGTTAGTTCCCACTTTCTGCCTGAAATTGAGTGAACCTTCAAAACTCTCCGGGGATTTATCCCATTCTACTCTTTGTTTTTGTAATTTGTAGTATGGTTCCATGTTATAATATCCTCCCTCAAAAGAGAGTGAAGAATTTTCCCAACGCTGCGTATGCGAACCTCCAACACCCAGTGCCATAAGATTGATCGCAGTTTGTGTTCGTTCCGGCAAGTCCTGTGTTTTTAATACAAGTACAGAAGAAAGAGCCTGCCCATACTGAGCCGAGTATCCTCCCGTACTGAATACAGTACCTTTGAAAAGAAATGGTGAGAACCTTCCTCTCCCCGGTATATCGGGAACGCTTGTATAAAACGGACTTTGCACAATCATTTCATCAATAATTGTTTTTGTTTCCGATGCGGAACCACCGCGGACAAACAAGCCATCTGTCTCTCCAATTTGTTGTGTGCCGGGAAGCGTTTCAATGGCAGTATAAATATCTGCATCTGCACCGCTTAATACAATGTCAAGCGGTCGAAGCATTACTCCTTTGTTTTCATCGCTCACTTCAAATGAGCCGGCAGAGACAACGACAGTTCCAAGTTCAGCGGTTCTCTCTTCCATAATAATCGGAAAGAATTTCGTTTTACCGTCAAGCAATATTTCAAGTTCAATCGTTTCGTAACCGATATAACTGACTATAAGTGTAGCATTTCCTTCTTCATCGGTTGTAAATGAAAAAGTACCGTCTTCAGTTGATGAAGTCCCATCGTACGAATCTTTAATAAAAACATTCGCACCAAGAAGCGGTGCATTTTTCTTGTCGGTTATTTTTCCTTCTATTTTTGTTTGACCCGCTGAAATAAAAGCTAAAGATATGGTAATAAATAAGGTAAATAATAATCTCATAAGCCTCCTACATTAATGAACACAACTAATTTAAAAAGACTCTATATTTACGGATGAAATTTAGATAAACTTAACGATTATATGAAAGGGTGTTTTTTCAATAAGCAATTAAAATGATGAACGGCTGTTAGAAGGGTTGATGCTTGCAAGTATCTGATTGTGCAAAACCGTAGTAACTGAGGTATTCTTTCACCCATTCGGCTTATTAGCATCCTAAATTTTATTAGATATATGGTAATATGGTTATTGGGTAACTAAGTTACTGAGTTATGGGGTTACTTGTTTATCGAATTATTGGGAATTAGGTATTACAAGGGTTTAGTTGCTGTTGGATTTAATCCATTGCTTCTTTTTTATCCATTAAAACGGTAATTTATTGCGGTATTAAAGTGTGAAAGACAAATAGACTAACCGTTTTAATTGTCTGCATTAAATATGACGTTTTAAAAGATAAAAAACTGTTGAAACAATTTCAGATTCTATCAACCTATAGTGAATTACACCTTGAGAAACCAGGGTGTTGATAAATAATTGTATGTTGATCTTTATGATTACTTCTGATAATCAGAGTAAATCATAAGTAATCATAATTTATCCGCTTGGTATCAGAACTTGGGATTTCGCAATTATTTATTCTTTGTCTTTTGTTTCTTGCTTTTTAATAGATGTTTTAATTGCTCAAGTGTAAAGAGCTATCAAAATCCAGACAGCATGAATAACCATAAAATAGAAGAAACCAAAGTACATAACTTTTAACCAGTAACGGTCTCTTTTATTATTCAAGTTAATTGATTTCGATTTACGAATAACAACTATCCCTGTTAGGAAAAAAATCCCCCCTACCCCATAAAGGTAGATAAACGGAAGCCATGTATTATATATTAAAGACATAAATAACTTTCTACAACAGAAAACTTTCTAAAAAACGATTCAAAATTATTTAAGTACCGAATCACTTCCTAATTATTTTTTTGAGTTTTTTCTGTTATTCCCGCTAGTTGAGTTCATAAAGAGTTCGTAGAATTTCTTCTCTCCTTCCGATGAACCGATTAGAATCAGGTTGTCTTCAGGTTGAAGTGTGTAATCGCCTACCGGGTTAATAATAATCCCCTTCTCCGATTTAACTGCAATAACACTGCAACCGGTTTCCTGTCTCACATTCGACTCCGCCAGTTTTAACCCGTAAAGTATGGAAGGAGTTTTTAATTCAAATATGAACAATCCTTCCGCTATCATTACCGTTTCTTTTCTTGTTAGATAATTCAATATGTAATTAGCTCCGAGCGAAGCATAAGAAATAACAAGATCGCTGCCAGCACGGTTTAACGTCGAGATATTTCTGTCAAGACTTGCCCGGCTTATTATCTGCATATCGGGTCTTAAGCGGCGGCAATAAATTGTGAGGTAAATATTAGTTGCATCATCATGGGTAGTAATAATAACAGCAGGTGCATTTCTTATACCTGCCTTTTCAAGAACCGATATATCCGAGGCGCTACCTACGATTGTTCTACTTCTATCATTATTATTCGGGTTTTTATCAACTATTCGGTAATCAATACCTTTTGATTCAAATGATTTAGCGATTGCAGTACCGACCCTACCACGGCCTATTATTATTACAGGGAAATCGCTTGCATGGTAAATACAGAACAACTCATTATATAGATTCATCTGTTCTTCGGTTCCGGCTAATGCAATAAGGCTTGAATTTTGAATTATTGTTTCAGGGCGGGCATTAATAAACACTCCCCTATCCCAAATACCGATTATAGTTAAACCGGTTGTCTCTTTCAATTTACATTCCGCAACTGTTTTGTTCACAAGCGGCGTTCCGGTAGCAAGTGCTTCTGCAATAAAAAGGTTATCAAACTTCCCGATAATGTTCGCGCTTGCATCAAACCCGATTGTTCTTCTTGCCATTGCTTCCCCCAAACGTTTTGAAATATGATACACAAGAGTACTTCCGGCAAGTTCTAGAATATCTACCGAATCTTCATGATGAGCCAATGAAATGATCGGGACAGTTTCGGTAACCTCTCTAATAGTTGCTATCGAATTAGTATTAATTTCATCTACTGAATTAACGACAACCAGCGCAGATTCTTCAACCCTCATTTTAGAGTAAGTAAGCGGGTCGTCAAGATTCCCGATAGCGACTTTATAACCGTTATCATAAAGTTCAATAGCCTTTTGTGAATCTTCTTGTAGAATTACATATTCAATTCCGTACGGTTGAAGTTTCCCGATCAAACTCTCTGCAATAGGGCTGAATGCAGTAAAAATAACGTGATTCTTTGTTCCTTGAGGAAGTTCTCTCGGCGTTCTGCTGTTGGTCTGCGCCTGCAGCCATGGTGCATAAAAAAACTGGATAAAAGTAAACGGTAAAATTACAAGAAGGAATACTACACCCGATAAAAGCACGATGATTGAAAATATTTTACCGAGATCACTTGTAAATGTAATATCTCCGAATCCGAGCGTTGACATCACAGTAAGTGTCCAGTAAAAACCTGTAATCCAGCTATGCTCTATTCCTTCCCAATCGGATATATAATGGAAGAGTATACTGTAAACAATAATCATCATGAATAAAGACAATAAATACTTTACAAGGTATTTTATGTTCCGCCGTGCTACACGGTTCTGATAGAAGAAACTTAATTGAGATGTAACGAATTTCATTTTATTTAGTTTTTTTCTTTCAAAAATAGTGAAAAAATCCATTCCGTACTTCATCCGATTAATTCCACCCTTTTATTCCTTAATAAATACAATCTCTTCCCGGTACTTTAAGCGAAATAAAATTAACATTCCCTTAATACTGAATTAACACTCTCTTAATACTGGGAGTTTAAGTTTTGACCGTCGAAGAAAATTTTTTTTACAAGGAGATAAAATGCAAATTTTCAAAATATTTAAGTTCATAATCGCTATGATCATATTACTTGCAATAAATAACCCGGCACAAAGCAAAGGTATTATATTAGGCAAAGTAATTGATAAATCAACTAACGAAGAGCTGGTTGGAGCCAATGTACTGATTGTAGGTACTGCAACAGGTGCTTCAACTGATCTTGATGGTTTCTACTCAATCAGGAACCTCGCACCGGGTAAATACCAGTTACGTTTTTCTTACATATCATATCAAACCATCTTTGTTAATAATGTTACTGTAGAAGCGGACAAAGAGACATGGATAAATATTTCTCTAATACCGGCAACTACGGAATTGGATGAAGTAGTAGTTACTGCAGATGCATTAAAAGATTCGGAAGTTTCCTTATTGAAAATCCAGAGGAACTCAATAAATATTGTTGACGGAATGAGTGCCGAACTTATAAAAAGGAATAATGCTTCCGATGGAACCGATGTCCTTGCAAAAATGACCGGTGTAACAATAAGCGATGGGAAACATGCTTTCATTAGAGGAGTCGGCGATAGATACAATAACACAATGCTGAATGGAGCGACAGTACCAAGCACTGATCCTGAAAAGAGAAGTTTTTCATACGATCTGATTCCTGCAAGCATTATTGAACAGGTACTTACTGCAAAAACATCAACGCCTGATAAACCTGCTGATTTTTCCGGGGGGTTGGTACAAATAAAAACAGTTGAATTTCCGCAAAAATTTATACTTGACATCAGTTACGGCTCAAGCTATACAAACGGCTCCAATCTTGGCAGTTTTAATAGTTATAACGGTGGCGGAAGGGATTTTTTAGGTTATGATGATGGAACCCGTTCTCTGCCTAAAATAATAAATGAACAAAAGGTTACCCGCGGTAATTTTTCCGATGATGGATTAAGAAATATCGGACAATCATTCAGCAACAAGTGGGGTATAAACCCGGTGCGCTCCCCGTTAAATCAAAGTTTCAGAGTTGCTCTCGGTGATAGAGTCCCGCTTGGGGATGATATGCTTGGATACGTTTCTTCTTTCACATACAGCAATAATTTTGACCTTAAAGAAGTAAAACGCGCTACTTACAATTACGAAGGTCCACGTTTCTTATTGGACGGAAAAACGAGTAACAATTCTGTTTTTCTTGGTGGTTTACTCAATCTAAGTTACAAAATCGGTTCCGCCCATAAACTCAGTTTCAAGAACACATTCAACCTTTCTTCGGATGATGAAACTATTATTTACAATGGTAATTACGTTAGTTTTCTTCAAGAAAGAAACAGAACGTCGCTTCGTTTTGTATCAAGGACTTTAAGATCCCATCAACTGATAGGTGAACACTATTTGGGATTGTTAAGCGGATTAAACACAGAATGGACTCTCTCGTATTCCCGCGCAGGGCGTGAAGAACCGGATGCAAGAACTTATCTCTATTCGAGAGCAACTGATGAAGCCGACCAACCGCTCAGGTTTGTATTAGACCAATCTCAAGTAACAAGATTCTACGGCTCCCTTGATGATAGAAATTTCAACTTTTCAACACAGCATACTCTCAAGTTTTCGGAAATCGGAGAAATTCCAGTTATTAAATTCGGTTTTCTTTATGATGATAAAAAGCGTGATTTCAATGCAAGGTCTTTCGGCTTCAGAAATGTTCCGGGTGGTAATTTCTTAAGAGAAGACAGCGTTCTATTAGGTCCTATCGAAGAAATATTTATCCCCGAAAACTTTCTTAACAACTTTATTGAAGTAGTAGAAATAACAAAACCTTCGGATAGTTATTCATCATCTCAATATGTTATTGCCGGATTTGTAATGTTCGATTTAAGTCTGTTCAACAATCTTAAAGTTGTTACCGGAATTCGTTTTGAATCTTCAAGACAAAATATGTCTTCATTTTCGCAGACAAACCAACCAGTTAATATCGTGCGGGAATACACGGATTGGCTTCCAAGTATTAATCTAACTTATATCTTAAATCAAAATATGAATATACGTGTGGCGTATAGTACAACTTTAGCAAGACCGGATTTCCGTGAACTTGCTCCATTCAGTTATTACGATTTTATGGATAACGAATTAGTTCAAGGGAACGACAGTCTTTCGAGAACATTGATCAACAATTATGATTTTAGGTATGAATACTACCCTACTGCTGGCGAACTGGTTGCCTTAAGCCTTTACTATAAAAAATTCATTGCCCCGATTGAACAGGTCTTTTTGCCTGCATCAAACCTGGACCCTATTCGTTCATATCAAAATGCATCTTCAGCGGAAAATTTCGGTTTGGAACTTGAAATAAGAAAATCACTTTCATTTTTAAGTTCATGGTTTGAGCAGTTTTCACTCGTTGGAAACGCTTCAATAATTCGTTCAAGAATAAATATTGCAAGCGCAGGTTTCCAGGAAGCATCCCGCCCGCTTCAGGGACAGGCAGATTATATAATAAATATGGGTATTTATTATAACAATTCATCAAGCGGTACTTCGGTTTCGCTAACGTTCAATAAGATCGGGCATAGAATCGCTAAAGTAGGATTCGGTAACCTCGGCGATGTTATTGTACTGCCGAGAAATCAAGTCGACTTTTCTGTTAGCCAAAAGGTTTTCGAAAAATTCTCAATCCGGTTATTAATCAGAGATTTACTTCAGGAAGAAAAGAAAGCAATACAAAGAACACCATACGGCGACAAAGATTACGAGATTGTTTATCTCAACGCAGGAATTTCATTAAACATTGGATATCAACTATAAACAAAAAAAAGGAAACAAAATGAAAAAACTTCTTTTCACTTTTTTAATGATTCTTTTCACTTTTCCTGCTTTTGCACAGGAAATAGTTGAAGGAGACATAACAACAAACAGAGTCTTGACAAATAATAATTCTTATTTATTGAGAGGCTTTGTTCGCATACAACCTGGAGCAACTTTAACGATTGAACCTGGAACTATTATTTTCGGTGAAAATTCATCTCAAGGTACATTGATTGTAAAACCGGGTGGAACATTAATAGCAGACGGAACTGTAAATCAGCCAATCGTATTCACATCGGAGTTTGCTAAACAAGGCTCAAACAGAACTCCCACATACGGCGACTGGGGTGGAATAATTGTTCTCGGCAATGCACCCATCAATGTTCCCGGTGGTACAGCTTCAATTGAAGGACCGGGTGATTCGTATGGTGGAAATAACCCTGAGGACAACAGCGGGATAATCCGTTTTGTACGAATTGAGTATTCGGGAATTCCGTTTTCATTAAACAATGAAATTAACGGGTTAACTATGGGTGGTGTTGGAAGCAACACAATTATTGAATACGTGCAGGTAAGTTTCTGCGGTGATGATTCTTTTGAGTGGTTCGGCGGTAACGTTAATGCAAAGTATTTAGTTGCTAATAGAGGTTGGGATGATGATTTCGATACCGATTTCGGATATTCGGGAAAACTACAATATCTTGTTTCGCTTCGCGATCCTGAAATAGCCGATCAATCTTCATCAAACGGATTTGAATCGGATAACGACGGCACAGGTTCGGATAATTCACCTTTAACTTCTCCCACCTGGTATAATGTTACTATGGTAGGTCCGAAACAAACTTCAACAACTGTTATTAACTCACTCTATAGAAGAGGAATGCATCTAAGAAGAAATTCGCAGAATAAAATCCATAACACAATTGTAATGGGATGGCCTACAGGAGTTTTGCTTGATGGTTCCAAAACTATTAACGGTGCAATTAACGGAACAAATTATATAAAGAACTCAATAGTAAGCGGCTCAAATGTAAACAAGAACCTTGATACTGTTAGTGCAAGTGGAGCAAATCTTAACATCGGTACCTTGTTTGCAAATAGCGGTGGAAGAGTTTTTGATTCGAATACAGAAGTAATGCTGACAAATCCTTTCAGTTTTTCAAGCCCCGATTTTCGTCCTGTAGCAGGTTCACCTGCACTAAGTGGTGCAGCTACTCCACCCAATGATGGTTTCTTTGACCAGGCAGCAACTTTTGTTGGTGCTTTCGGTTCAGTTGATTGGACAGCAGGTTGGACGAACTGGAACCCGATCGGTTATCCAACTACTTCAGTTGAGAATGAGAATGGAATTCTTACTACTTTTGAACTAAAACAAAATTACCCGAATCCTTTCAACCCTACTACCACTATAAGGTTTACAATTCCTGAAGCAGGAAATGTGAAATTGACTGTGTATAATTTATTAGGACAGGAAGTAGCAGCATTAATAAATGAATTTCGGAATGCAGGAACTTATGAAGCAAACTGGGATGCATCATCTCTCGCAAGCGGAATATATACTTATAGGCTTGAAACCGGATCAAATTCATTTACACGAAAAATGAGTCTATTGAAATAAAGGAAAGATGCTCTCTACTCCTCTCCTTCGACAAAGGGCTTCCTGAAAAGGAAGCCTTTTAATTAAAAATTCTTATCTTTACTAACTAAAATACTATTTCAATTTTTTTGTGAAGTTTGACATTAATAAAATCGGCATCTATTTAAGTAGTTACAAATATTCACTTATTACTTTTACGATAATAATTGTTCTTTATCAGCTAATAATTGTAACATTTATACCTTTAGACAGTAAAGTTCATGGAGATGAACGACATTTTATTGAAACTATCAGATATTTTTCAGATTTCGATCTACACAAGGTTAAGGACTATAAAGAGGTCGCCCCACCATTGGTATTTATTATTTATGCAATCTGGGGAAAAATATTTGGGTTCGAAGTGCAGAATCTACGGATTTTCTCACTAATCATAGCTTTTTTAACCTTTTTAGTTTTACACTATTTGTTTTTTCGGACTTTTCAGAGGAAGAACTACATAATACCTGTTTTGTTCTTTTTCTTACTAAATCCATACATAATAGGTTTCAACGTGTTTGTTTTCACGGATATGCTAACATTGCTTTTTGTAATACTGTTTTGTATAGCAGTTTATAGAGACCTAACATTGTTACTCTTCTTCTCAGCATCGGCAGCATTACTTTGTAGGCAATATGCCATTTTCATCCTTACAGCGGGAATACTTTATTACATTGTTGTTTTCTTTACTAAGAGAGAAAAGAAAATTTTGATTAATACTCTTTCGATTGCTTTATCTATGATACCGCTTTTAGTATTATTCATAGTTTGGAAGGGCTTAGCTCCCCAATCCGGTTTGGATTACTGGGTAGGTCAAAACGGCATGCATTTTAACTTGAATAATTTAACTACTTATCTTTTGATGAGCGTGGTATATTCCTTCCCGATAATGATCTTTCGTTTCAAATACTTGTTTAGTTTTAAAATATTATTAATTGTAGCAATCGCAGGAGTAGTTTATTTCATTTTTCCTGTTGAACCTTCAACTGTAACAGTTGAAATGACCATGCACGATACTGTTGGACTTTTTCACCGATCTCTAAAAACATTTACCATTTCATACACAATTGAACATATTATTTTTTACTTTTTCTTCGTTTTGGGGTTGGGTTTATTGTGGTGCATATCTATGAATTTATATGATCGATTCTCAAACAAAGAAATTGATTATAATCTATTCACTGAAATTGCATACCTATGTTTTCTTTTGATAATGCCGTTTTCTTATCAGGTATGGGAAAAATATCTTATTATTGTTCTACCTATTATTTTTATAATTATTCTTGAAGGGAACAGACGTTTTGAATGCAAATAAATCTCTTAATTCCGGGATTACACATCAAACGGGGACAAATTTTTACGGTATTTTCGATAGAATCTATAAACAAAATTCATCGCTCTTTAGAAAATTATCCTTAAATTTGCAAAGTTAATTCCGAATCTTTCAATTAGGATTGAAAAATGTTTAAACCAAAATACCTTTTATTAATTGTACTTATTGTAATAATACAATTCACTGCAACCCCGCAAAGTGAATTACTACCGGTAGACCCGGATGTAACTATCGGTACGCTTAGTAACGGGATAAAGTATTATATAAAAGAGAACAAAAAACCTGAAAACAGGGCTGAACTTAGATTAATTGTAAACGCCGGTTCGGCGCTCGAAACAGAAGCCCAAAAAGGGTTAGCTCATTTTGTTGAGCATATGGCTTTCAACGGGTCAACCCATTTTAAGAAAAATGAACTAATCGACTACCTGGAGATGATCGGAGTGAAATTCGGACCTGAACTGAATGCCTACACAAGTTTTGATGAAACTGTTTACATGCTGCAAGTTCCTACGGATAAACCGGAACTTGTTGAAAAAGGTTTTTTAGTCTTAGAAGATTGGGCACACGGTTTAGCATTCGATTCGATTGAAATCGAAAAAGAACGGGGAGTTATAACCGAGGAATGGAGACTTGGACGAGGAGCAGATATGCGTATGCTCGATAAGCAATTCCCGGTTTTATTCAAAGATTCACGCTACGCAGAACGCCTGCCGATTGGTGATATTGATATAATAAATTCATTTGAGCACAAAACTTTAATTAATTTTTACAAAGACTGGTACCGCCCGGATTTGATTGCAGTTGCTGCCGTTGGTGATTTTGATAAAAATGCAATAGAGAAATTAATAAAGCAGCATTTTGAGAACATAAATTCCCCTGCGCAAATTCGTGAAAGAGAAATTTTCCCGGTTCCGAAGCATAAAGAAACGCTTTTCGCAATTGCATCGGATAAAGAAGCAGTCAACTCTGTTATAACAATTTATAATAAATTAGACCGGGTTGAAGTAAATAGTAAACCGGAATTAAAAAACCAGCTTATTAAAACATTATTTGCGGGAATGCTTAATGAAAGATTCTTCGAATTAACAAAACTCCCCGATCCCCCATTCATTCAAGCAGGTTCAAGAAACGGTAGATTTGTGCGATCATTGGATAGAAATATATTATTCGCAGTTGTTAAAGATAATGGAATAGAAAACGGTTTGGAAGTGTTGTTACGCGAAGCCCGCCGTGCAAAACTTTATGGTTTTAATCAGTCCGAACTTGACCGGCAGAAACAGATTTTTTTAAGAAATATTGAAACTCAATTAGCTGAAAAAGATAAAACAGAGTCGTCCCGTTTAATCGGTTTATTCGTGAATAATTATCTAAATGATTTACCTGTTTTAAGTATTGAACAAACTCATTCTCTTTATAATGAAATCATTCCTACAATCACGATTGATGATGTAAATAAAATCGTAGACGAACTTATCATGGAAGATAACCGGGTCATTCTTGTTAGTGTGCCAGAAAAAGATGGAATGAGTATTCCAACTGAAAAGGATTTGAAAGTTATTCTCGAAAATGTTTCCAAAGAAAAGATTACTGCATACGAAGATAAAACGCTTGATATTCCATTGGTTGAGAAAATACCGGCTAAAGCAGAAATTGTTTCTGAAAGAAGAAATGAAAAGTTGGATTACATGGAATGGAAACTTGCAAATGGCGTAAATATAATCGCAAAGCAAACCGACTTTAAAAATGATGAGATTCTTATGCGGGCTTTCAGTCCCGGAGGCAACTCGCTTGTAGAAGATAAAGACTATATAGCAGCACTTACATCCGTATCAATACTCAACGAATCCGGTCTCGGTAAGTTTTCTCAAACCGAACTTATAAAAAAACTTGCCGGTAAAATAGTTAGATGTAATCCTTTTATTAGCAATTATTACGAAGGTTTTAACGGTAGTTGCAGTCCAAACGATCTTGAGACTTTACTTCAGCTTGTTTACTTGCAATTCACTGCACCGAGGGCTGATTCAAGTGCGTTTATTTCATACAAAAACAAAATACTCACTTCATTAGCGAATTCAGACAATGATCCGCAGTCAGCTTTTCAGGATACTATTTCAACTACATTAACAAATTATAATCACCGTTCGCGTCCCATAAGCAAGAAACTGCTTGAAGAAATGGATATGCAAACATCGCTCTCTTTTTATAAAGATAGATTTGCCGATGCAAGCGACTTTACATTTATTTTTGTAGGAAATATAGACATCGAAAAGTTTAAACCGCTGGTTCAAACATATCTTGGCGGATTACCATCTCTTAACAGAAATGAAAAATACGGCGAGAAACATATCACTTACATTGACGGAAAAATCGAAAAATCGTTAAAGAAGGGAATCGAACCGAAGAGTAGTGTCTCGGTAACTTTTGTAGGAAATATGGAATGGAACCGTCATAACGAATACAAATTCGAATCGCTGATAGATGTTCTGAACATAAGGCTTCGCGAAGAAATCCGTGAAGAAAAAGGTGGGACTTACGGAGTTAGAGCAAGTTTCAGGATAAGTAGAATTCCAGATAACACATATACTATCAATTTAAGCTGGGGTTGTAGTCCGGATAGAGTTGAAGAACTAGTCAAAGCCATGTATGAAACAATTGACAATTTAAAGCAGAATGGACCTTCTGCCGAAACATTAGCAAAAGTAAAAGAGACTCAAAGACGCGGAAGAGAAACAAGTTCAAAGCTGAACAATTTCTGGACTGGTGTTTTATTCAACTATCTTTTATATAACGAAGACCCTGAAGTAGTATTAGATTACAACAATTGGATTGAAGCCTTAACAGCAGAAGACATAAAGGAATTCGCAAACGAATTAATTAAAGAAGACAGGTATTTAAAAGTAGTACTATACCCGGCGGAGGGGTAAGGAATAATGGATAAATAAAAACTTAGTACTGTAAACCATTAGAGCTAAGAATTCTATTTCTGACAATTAATTCCTTCGTATTTTATCAGAGTTCAAAATTGACGATTTTATATATTACTAGTTTTTATTCCCCTAACGAAGTTGGAGGAATCGAAGTCCAAACAAGAGCTATGGCTGAAAGCATGTGCGAGGATCATGATGTCTATTTGCTGTGTTTTGATTCAAGCGGGAAGAATTCCTTTGACATAATTAACGGTGTTAAAGTAATACGGACTTATGTCCCTGGATTATCTGATATATTATTGAAAAGATATTTATCCAGAGAAAGACAATCAAAATTGAAATTATTTCTAACTATTTTTTCCTGGCGAATTAATAGTCACCTTAAAAAAGCGGTGAAAAAAGTGTTAAGGAATACATTGGAAAAAAATCCTGAAATCATTCATTTTTCCAGTAATTTTGTGCAGTTTAATTTTGCTAATTTGTTAAAGACAATATCTAAATTGTATCCATATACCCCGAAAATTATTTCCATTCATGATCATTTCCTTTTAGGAAGAAGTACAGTTCCCCCGAATATGAGAGTATTGATTTGGTCCTTATATAAAAGAAAAATATTAGCTAAATACAGTTTATACTATATATGCCCATCAACATATTTCTCTAATCTCATAGTAGAAGACCTTCGAAAAGAGAACCAATTTGTATTAACACTTAATCATTTCATACCTTTCAAATATGAAATTTATCCAAGAAAGGATGATTATATCAAGATATTATTCGCTGGAAATTTTGAATATCAAAAAGGACCGGACATTGTCTCAAGGGCATTTGTTGACCTATTTGTTTTGTTTCCAATGAAATTGAAGTTATATTTGGTGGGCGATGGTGAATACCGTAATGTTTGTGAAGAAATTCTAAAGGAAATTCCTGATGAGTTCAAGTTTTTTTCGTCTAAATTAGAGCGAGAAAAACTTTTTCAATTGATGAAACAGATGGATTTTGTGGTCGTTCCTTCGAGGTACAACGAAAGTTTTGGGTTAGTAGCAGCAGAAGCTATATTGGCAGGCGCTTTACCTATTGTATCAAACAAAGGGGGGTTACCTGAAGTAGTTAATTTTGTAGATGATCTTATTTTTATTAATGAACCAGAGTTATTTAATTTACTCAAAAATTTGATAGTTGATAAAACAAAGTTTCATCAATTAAAAATTGACATTAAAAGTCAGTTAATTAAGTTTTCGCCGGAAAACTATAAACTAAAGTTAAACAATTTCTATTCATCAATTAAACTACAATTACAAATATGAAAAAGAATTTTTCGGATTATGTATCTATTCTCATCAAATGGAAAAATTTTATAATTTACAATTTAATCCTCGTATTACTTATAACGATACCATTAGTATTTTTAATACCGAATCAATACAGAGCTACAGCTAGGATAATGGTACCCCAAAACAATGAACTTGGATTGGGAGGACTCACTTCTTTGATTGGTGGCAAGACAGGATCGTTAGGCTCTAAACTGTTAGGATTAGGGTCATCTACATCTGAGGATATGATTTTGGGAGTATTAAATAGTAGAACTGCTTTAACTCAAGTTATTAATCAGTTTGATTTGATTACTTATTACGATATTGAAAACAACAGCTTAGACAGAACGATAAAAGCATTTCAGAACGATTTAAGATTTGCTCCGAACGAGTTCGGCTTAATTGAAATAAGTGTTATTAACAAAAATTCTAATATTAGTGCTGAAATTTCTAACTATTTTATTAAAGTGCTTGATAGCATGAGTATTAAGCTTAACACAGAACAAGCAAGAAATAACAGATTGTTTATCGAAAAGAGGTACTTTCAGAACCTTGAGGATTTAAAAAATGCTGAGGATTCTCTGTTTGCTCTTCAAAAAAAATATGGAATATTTGCAATTCCTGAACAATTCGAAGTATCAGTAAAATCTGCTGCGGAACTGGAAGCTAAATTGATGCAGTCAGATATAGCATCACAAATTCTTAAAAACAAAGTTGGAGAAAATTCCCCAGAGTATCAGACTCTAAAAATCCAACACGATTACTTAAAAAACAAGGTTCTTGAATTAAAAAATGATGAGAAATTGAAATCAAGTTCAAACATTTTTTTTCCTTTTGGTAAGATACCGGGAATTAGTCTCGCATATTTAAGATTGTATCGTAACTTAGAGATTCAACAACAAATTCTTGAAGTAATCCTTCCGCTTTATGAACAAGCAAAGGTTGAAGAACAAAAGAGTATACCTACAGTACTTATAGTTGATAAGGCAATTCCACCTGATGAAAAACATACACCAAGAAGAAGTTTTATAATTATTGGAATTGTAATGCTCTTTTTCTTTTTATTCATGTTATTATCATTTGTGGGTGAAAATGCTATGAAAAGAGAAAAGGAAGGAAACACTGTTGAAATATTAACCGGACGTATTTTTCGAACCGTCCATAAATTTTATAGAATTTAAAGTCAAAATTGATCAGTCTTTTAATATTTGTTATTGGTCTCTTAATCGTCCTTTATTCAAAGAACAAATTTGGAAATTGGTTTAACCATCTTTCTATCTACGCTACGGTGTGGAGTGGAATGTTAGTTCTTTTTGAATTAAAACTACTAAAGTTCTTCCCCCTTAATGATTCTGCATGGTTTGTAATTATTTGTGGAGCAATTTCATATATACTTGGTACTATTACTATTTTGTATGCGACCAATCACAAAAACGTGTTTTCTGAAATTTCCATTGATCCTCAAAATGTAAGAATAGTTTTAGATAGAGGAAGTACTTTAAAATTGTTTATTTATGTAACTGGCATCATTGGGTTGTTTTCCGCAATTCAAAATTGGTATATACTTATTAATAAATTTGGAAATATTCCGGCAGTCTTTATATCAGCTAATACAATATATCGAGCAAGAATAGACTCCCAAATTGAAGGGGTATTACCATATTTTCATGCATTTTCGTCGGTCGGAATAACATTAGCCGGTTTTTATACTGCTTATAAGAATCGACTTACTTTAGTAGCTTCTATTCCAGTTTTAGCGGCTGTTTTAAAGTCATTGGCGATGTTTGGAAGAATTGGTATGCTAATGGCTTTAGTGCAGTTTATTTCCTCATATTTTTTATCTCGTCAAATCTTCAAAAAAAAGGATTCAAAAACCAATTACCGAGCAGCTCTTTCAATTAGTTTTGTATTTATAATAATAATAACTGCCGCCTCTCTGGTAAAATCTTTCAGAGGGACCTATGAAAGATACAGAGGGGCAAGTGAAGAATTAGCTTATTTTACAGATAGTCCAATTTTTTCGCCTTCAGTATATCTTTACTTAAGTTCTCATGTTGGAGTCTTGAATAGATATCTCGAAGAGAACAAAGAAAACGTTAAGATTGGAGAAAACACATTTGCTGCCGTTTATAATTTATTGGAAAAATTTGGTATAGGTGATAGAATTCCGTATGATGTTCCGGGTTATTATTTGCCAATGTGGACAAATACTGGGACTTATCTTAGAGATTTACATGCAGATTTTGGAGTCTTTGGTGTCATTTTAGTCCCGTATTTAATTGGTTTTTTTACAACTTTTATGTGGTATAAATTCTTCTCTACCGGGCGTTTGTTTTATTTTACGATTTTAATACAGTTTTACATAGTAATTGGGATATCTTTCTTCTCACTAGTAACACGGGGAGCTGAATGGATTTTCACTCTTGTCTTTTTAATGATACTTTCACCATATCTTGAAAACAGAGCAAAATCCTTAGCTCGGGAAAAAAATGATTAAAAATAATTCCATTATTAAATCTTTTTCATGGATTGTTCTTGCCAATCTTTTGACAAAACCTTTATGGTTTATTCTATTTATTTTTGCTGCAAGACGACTGGGCTCAGAAGAGTTCGGCGTTTTTACATACGCATCTTCAATAGCTAGCATTTTGGGAATTTTTATTGATTTGGGTTTAGATTACATTTCCACAAGAGAAATTTCGCGTGACAACTCTGTTGCGAATGATTACTTTAACAAAGTGCTGTTCCTTCGAATTTTTCTGTTTACTATTACTTTATTGTTTTTAATATCAACGCTTCTTTTGGGAGGAAGTCATTATAAGAACAATATTGCAATTATAATTTTGCTACTTTTCCAATCGATTACTATTATAATTACATTCTTTAAATCAATTGTCTCATCATTTCAAAATTTCGAACTTTTTTCCAAACTTTTAATAATTGAAAAGTTTTTAATAATTGTTATGGGTTCATTAAGTCTATTTTATAGCAATAGTGTCATCGACTTTTTACTTCTAATTACAATTGGAAATGTAACAGCCTGTTTCGTAATCTATTTAATTACGAAAAATAAATTCTCATTACAGATATCCTTCCCGAATATCAATGTTATTAAAGGTTTATTTTATGAGTCTTTACCTCTGTTATTTCTAAACTTATTCATAGTTTTTTACTTCAGAATTGATGTCGTAATTTTAAATTTTTTTACGAATGAGAAATCTGTTTTGGGAATTTATGGTTCAATTCATCGTCTACTTGAAATGTATCTGCTTATCCCCTCATTAATAATGTCCCTTGCTTATCCTATTATTACTAAGAATTACCATTCGAATTTTTTGTTTGTTCAAGAATTTGTTAATGTTTTAATTAAGGTTTTTTTGATAATATCAATCCCGATTGCAGTATTGATAAGTTGTAACAGTTATAACATAAATTTGTTTATTTTTGGAGAAGGTTATTCCGAAGGAAGTAAAGGATTATTTTATATTATATGGACTATCATTCCATTAGGCTTGAATTTTTTATTAGGTAACTTATTAGTTGCTGTAAAGAAAGAGAAACTGTCTGCTTTCAGTGTTGGTATTGCTTCAATAATAAGCATTGTGTTAAATCTGATCTTGATACCGGTATTAAGCTTTGTTGGAACAAGCATTGTAGCAGTGATTGTAGAATTCTTGATTCTGTTCTTATACACTCATGCAGTACTAAAGTATTTTGGAAAAATAAGTATAATAGCCAGTGTATTTAGGGGTATTGGGGTTGCCGTTACTTCTTTATTAATTATATACTTTGCTAATGTTGTACTTGATATATCCTTAGTTTTAAATTTGGCAATTGGGACAATTATAATTGTTGTTTTAATTAATTTATGGGGGGTAGTAAATCTTTCTGAAATAAAAAAAATGTTATCTGTTATAAATATTCGACTATATTAAAGTAATGCGAATTCTACACATTTCACCCAATTTCCCATGGCCATCTAATGATGGTGGCAAGATAGTAACTTCCAATTTCTTAAACCTAATCAAAGACTATGATATAGAACTTGATTTTATTTGTATTAATAAATCAGATGTAAATTCAGAATTGCTCCAACAAAATAATCTAGAGGCAGATAGCGTCTTCATCGATTTTAGCATTTCTTCAAAATGGAGACTGGCAAAGTCTTTAGTCCTCAATAAACCTATACTAATCCATAAATTTTTCAACAGGAATTTTTTAGAATTTATAAAAAGTAAACTATCTAACAAAACTTATGATTTGATACACTTTGAGAGTCTACACACGGTCTATTATGCTTTTGAATTGTTAGAGCTCTTTAATGGACCAATGGTATTGAGATTACATAATATTGAATCTCAAATATTAGAACGTTTAGCATATGAGACTTTAAACCCAGTTTTGAAACGTGTTTTTTTATGGGAATCTACTAAAATCAATAGGTTAGAGATTGAAGCATATCAAAGAATAAGAAACATCACATTTATTTCCCAAGATGATCTTATAAAATCTGGAATAAAAGATATACCTCAAACCAATCCATTTGTTGCAACTGCTGGAGTGGAGTTTAATTTATTTAAGGGTATTTTACCACCAACTTCTAATAATATA
>DAIRET010000034.1:0-19918 GCA_036795455.1 Ignavibacteriaceae bacterium | reverse complement strand
ACAAACTTCAAAGTGGAGATTTTGTAGAAACCCGCAAAATGATGATGCTGAAGTAATAATTTCCAATTTAAAGACATAAAAAAAGCCCATCTTTTCGGATGGGCTTTTTAATTTTACGGTTACTACTATTTATTTTAGAAGCATCATCTTGTGTGATTGAATAAAATCACCTGCAACTATGCGATAAATATACATACCGCTGGCAAGATTACTTGCATCAAAATTAACAGTATAACTACCGGCACCCTGAATATCATTCACCAATTCTCTAACCAGTTCACCGTTAATTGAATAAACGGAAAGTTTTACTTTTGTTTCAACCGGTATAAAGTAAGTTATATTGGTTGTAGGATTAAACGGATTCGGATAGTTTTGAGCCAATTCGAATACAGCCGGTGATTCAACGCCGACTTCAACTACGTTTGAGTATTCAAATGTACCGTCAAAGTCGATTTGTTTTAACCTATAGCTGTAAGTATCAACTGCAAGATTTTTATCTGTAAACGCATACTTCTGAGTTTCAGTAGTTGTTCCTGCACCTTGAACAAATCCGACTTTTACCCATCCGGTATTGGAAGATTTTCTTTCTACTTCAAAACCGGAGTTGTTTATTTCGGAAGCTGTAGTCCAGCTAAGGTTTACATTGTTACCGCTTGCATTGGCTATAAATGAAGTCAATTCAACAGGAATAACGGCAGCTTCCCATGTTCTGGTAATTCTAATTCCGTCGATTACTCCGGTTGGGGTATTGGATCCCTGTCTTATAGAAACAGCACCTATATTTGTAACACCATCACTTACACCAGCACCAATAGGACCGATAGTTACAATCGGGCTGCCCGGTTCGGAAGCAGGAACACCGTTGTCATAAACATACAGAGTTACCTGATCATCATCTGTTGCAGTTGTATTTAAAGTATATTTTAAGATGAACAAGTAGGTTTGTCCATAATTTAATACTGTGGCGTCATCAACAACCGGATTTCCGGTTTTACTTAAACTAACACTAAAGCCTGCTCCATTACTAATGGCATATACTCTTCCTCTAAAGGTTGTTCCGATTGTTTTTTGTCCCAGATGGAAGAAGTAATCTTTTGTAGCTCTGGCAGAATCAACTTTTAGAAGAAAGCTTGCATATAAATCGCTTGATACAGCTAACGAATCAAACGTTCTATGAACATCACCATCGTTTGTTCCGGAACCACCGTTAGTAAATCTCAATGCACCGCCAATGTTAGATGCACCATAATCTGAATATCCTAATCCTTCTGTAACGTATGCCGGACCTGCGGAGCCGCTGTGTCTTACCCAATTAGTAGTTACTGCTAACAAATCGGGATTGGCCGCCGTACCATAATCAAAGTTTTCTTCAATTACTAATGGTTCAACAGGTTCAAGAGAAATAGCTCCTTCGTCTGCACCTTTATATGGATAGGTTAAACTGCGGGTATCTCCGTCAATATCGGTTGTAACTTCGGGGATTGGTATTCCTGCTAAATCATGATCGCCAACAGATGCGCCGGCAAGGTGTAAATCGGTTGCTGAAGCAAAATTAACTGCTTTGCTTACCGAGTTTATGTCTTGGGTTGTAGCCTGCCATGCTGCAAGATCTGCATACAGCGTACCTTGGTAATTAACAAGATTTTGATTTGACTGAAGAACGTTGTAGTCTGAAGTCAGAACCGAGGTTGCGGGAACCAAGCCGATAGCCGAAGACCCTGTATTGCCTGAATGGTTATTGATGATAATATTGTTTTTCAAATCAATACTAACCGAACCGGTACCGTTTGTATGGTTACCGATTCCATAGCTTGTTAAGGTTGACGCATTGTTATTAATAACAATTGTATTAAAGTAAACCTTTAGATTGCCCATGACTTGTGCCGAGCGGAATCCTATTCCATAAGTGCTGCGGGTTTCGTCTGCTGCACCTACATTTATCATGTTATTAACTACACTTATAATATCCGTTTCGGCATTGCCGTTGCCTGCAAATGCAATCCCTATCAAGTATGCTGTAGCGTTGGATGTTTTTTCAAGACAGTTGATAACATTATCGCGAATCGATAAAGTTCCTGTATTACCAGTGATATAAATACCATGGTTGTAGGAATCTGTAGCAGCTGCTGTTGTTGGAAGAATATTAATTGTATTTCCAATTATTTCACTATCAAAAAGATAGATTGTTGCAATACCACGTACACCGCAATACATATCATTGTTTATAACGAAAAACTGATTAGCAACACTCCCGCCGCCCCATGGTGCAAGCGCGTCGCGTCTTACCGGTCTTTCGGGTGTTCCAATCTGGCAGTTCTCAACGCGGAATCCTGTAACTCCGCCTAAATCATTGATTACCGCACCATATCTGAAATTAGTTTGTCCGTCAACAAAGTTTTTTATAATAAGATTCTTCAGTACAACATTGTCGGCGTCCCCGTGATTCACTGTAAACGGAACGTCAACAACCGGTGTCATTTGTTCCGTAGTAACTACCAGGTTACGGCTGTCGGTTCCGTTATTACTTCCGTCAAAGGTTACATAGCCCTTGGTAAAGCCGATAAGAAAAGGTCCGTTTCCTACAGAGGCAGTTGCTGAATTTACAATCAGTGTAACGTTTCTCCCGGGAGCCGGTTTAATAACTAAATTGCTATCTGGACTTAAAGCAGCATTAAGAGTAAAAGAATTTTCTCTCAATGTATCCGCATCCAATAAAAATGTAACCGGACCAGCAGCTCCATTTGTATTTATTGAAGTAACGGCATCTGAAAGAGTCGCAAATCCTTGGGGATTAGCCCCTTGCGGAATAAAATAATTTCCACTAAGAGCCTGTGCATAAAGGTTTGTCGAAGCAAATAGAAGCCCGACAATAAACATGAAAAGTAAAGATTTTTTCATAATCGCTCCTTTTGTATGTAAATAAAAAAGTTGATTAAAAATTAAATTGTTAGGAAATTTAACCTGGTCAAAGATACTTACTTTCTCCACTAATTTCAATAAAAAAAGAGGGAACTTCTATGTTCTTTTATTGTTATTTTTAATTTGGGTAAGAAGCAAATTTTTATTCTATGGTTTGTTTTTCCAGATTTTATCCGCAGCTTCAAGATATTGAGGGAGTGCTGCTGAACCATACCAGTTATAAAGCTCTGCCTTAAGAAGGTTTTCTTGTATTGCGGGATCAGTCAGAAGCAGTTTGTTCGCTTCTTCAAGGGTTGATACGTTGAGTATAAAAATCCCACGGTATGCGTTATCATTTTTCCCGAGCGGTCCGGCAACAACAAGTTTTCCTTCATCAGCCAGCCGGGATATGTTATCTAGATGCCCCCTGAAACAACTATCAATAAAGGCTTTTTCCGCTGTTTTATTTTCACCGGTTTTTAAGATAACCCAGATATATTTTTTCATGCCGTAGTCATCTGCACCAAGTTCCCGTGCCAATGTTGAGTCGTAGTTAGGATTGACGGACTGCCCAAACATACAAACAACAGCTATTAAAAGGAAAGACAACGTTGATAATAATTTCATTATACACACTCATTTTTTTTGTTTGTTCAAATTGTAAAACTCTCAACTCCTGAAACATTAAAAATCGGCTCCAAGTGAGAAATAAAATATCGGTCTTGAGAAAGAATCAACATTATAAGACCACGCAACATCGAACCGGAGTAAGAAATAAAGGAAATAGATTCTTGCTCCGACTCCCGTTCCCATTAAAAGGTCTTTCGAAACCGTGCTTCCCGATTCATTTTTTGTGAAAAGCTGGAGCTGTTTATTGTTGTTCCATGCAGAACCAAGGTCTATAAATGCAACTCCGAGTACATCTCTGAACAGTATCGGCAGCGCGCCTGTAAGCAGGTAGCGTATCAGCGGGAACCTGAGTTCAAAGTTTGCGAGTGCATATTTTGTACCGATTTGTTCGGCGTAATCAAACCCCCGCATCGGTAATGCAGATGTAAGGAATGCAAAATCTGCCGGGCTATCAATTGGAATTTCACCGGTTGCGAATCTTCTGTTTATCCAGTTTTCTACTCCGCCAAGGAAAAATCTTTGCGGATTTTTTCCCCATGAATAACCGCCGGACAAACGGAGTCCGAATGAATAATCAGTCCAAAATTTAAAATATGTTCTGTAATCTCCAAGCAGGGAATAAAACCCGAATTTGTTTGCCTGGATAAGAGGATTACCGAAAAAGTCAAAACGGTATCTTGTACCGTCTATCGGCGAAGTATAACCCCAAATTGAATTATCGTGAACAAAACTTATTGTGGGAACGAGATATGTAATTTTTCTCGATTCCTCAATTGTGTCGTCAAGATTCTCGGCCGAAACATTAAGAAGACTCAACCCGCCTTCAAATCTGTAAAACCTGTTGAGTGGATAATTCCCGGAAACAATTGCACCGTAATTCCTAAAACGGAAAAGGTTAAGTGAATTTCCTCTTTGTAAAAACACGAAGCGAGCCGTATGAAAAGCTTCAACCCCCAACCCGAATCTTTTAGGAAGGTAAAAGTATGCCAGCCCGTAATCGCTGTTTTTCAAATCTATTTGTAAACTTGTTACCCCTACAAGCCTATGATTACCGAGTACATCACTGAAAGAGATTACTGTTGTTCCCAGCAGCCCGTAAAGAGTGCTGTAACCCGCATTTGCATATACAAGGTCGGGCGAAAATGTTATCTTATACTTATTCACCCGGAAGTTGCCGCTTGAATCAAGGTTGTCCGTCAACAGGAAATCCTCATCTTCTTTAGCCGAGGTATCGATTTGTGTGTAATCTTTCTGCCCAAAAATAAATGTACTATAACTTACACTTAAAGAGTCTCCGTTTGATTTTGTCGTATCAATGTATGAACCTGAAAAGAACCGCGGTTTTGTAACCTCGTGTGTAGTATCATTTAATATGGAATCTTGCCCGGTTGAAACATCTGCCGATAGATAGCTCCTTCCTGCCGATAAAGTTCTCGCCCGGAATGGTGTTGGTGTTAATTCTTTCTGGTCTGATTTGCTTTCAAAAGGATTGCTCATAATAAAAATATTATATGCCGCCTGGTACATTGACGAGAAGGCGAGTTTCTTTCCATCTTTTGAAATTGAAATTTGATTCAATCCGTTCAGCGAATTTGTAATTGGTTCAGCTTTAAGGTTTTCTATACCGGTTACAGTATCGGATTCCGTTAGGTAAACTCTTTTCTTATAAATATTGTTAATGCCGTTTTCATCGGAGACGAATAATATTTCTTTTCCGTCGGTACTAACCACCGGCGAAGCTTCGTCTGCAAGGGGGGTATCGGTTACTCGAATCCTTATCTTTGTTTTAATATCAACGCAGTAAATGTCGTTCTGTGTGTAGTCATGCTCCGCCATGCGAAAGTATTCGTCTATCTGTTCCGTCAGCATATCTTTCCTGTCCGATGCAAAATAAATTCTTGATTCATCCGGACTCCACGTCGGGTCAAGGTCTGTAAAAATATCATCGGTAATATTGTCTATGGTTTTAGTTTCGAAATCATAAACATAAATATCGGATTGAGACGAATTATGCCCGGATAATGCAATAAATCTGCCCGAAGGAGACCATGCGACATTTGTTATTCCTTCAAACTTGAAAGGGATAGTTTCCGATTTGCCCGATTCCGCATCAATAATATAAAGAACATCCGCACCTGAACTTTTAGCGGACAATGCGATCCGTTTTCCATCGGGGGACCAGCTTAAGCCGGGAGTAAGAATGTTTAACTCTTCAAAGTCGGCGCTCCGGTTTCCTTTAACCAGCCGCTTTAAAATTTTCCCGTCCGAGGCATCCATTAAATAAACATCGAAATAAAAATCCCTGTTTGAAATGAAAGCTATTTTATCCCCGGAGGGAGAAAGAGCGGGGTTAATATTGTAGAAGCCTCCGTCTTTTCTATGGTCGGTTAATCGTTTAGCGAATTCGTCCGGGTCTTTCCTGAAGGCAATTTCGGGCCAGTATTCTCTTTTAATTTCTTTTTTCCATCTTTCGTTAAGCTCTTTAATGTCCAGCCCGATAGAAGCTTTGAATCCTTCTTCTACATTTCCTTTGCTTTTAATTCTATTCATCAACTCGCCGATTTTTTCTTCACCGTATTTACCGGCTATGTAATGAATAACCGATTGCCCGCCCCTGTAGGCGAAATAGTTATCAAGGTTAGGAATGTCCGGCAGGTATTCACTTGTTGCCGCATCGCGAATAAACATATCGGTATTTGTATCCCATCCAAGTGAAAGATATTCAGCCATTCCTTCGCTAAACCAAATCGGGAAGCGGATAGAAATATTATTTGCTATCACGTTTTGAATAGAGCCGCCGTAAAACATATCGTTCATTACTGCGTGAACAAGTTCGTGATGAATAACATGTCTAAAATCTTTGTAAGAGCCTGTAAACGGAAGCACTACGCGGTTTTTGAACAACTCTGTAAATCCGCCGATTCCTTCGCTAAGGTATTGATCGATTACATTTGTTTCCTGGAAATCGTTTTGCGAATAGTAAAGTATTAATGTTATTCTGTTGTTAATTCTATAATTAATTTTTCTTTCGATAGCCCGTAGTGCATCTTCGGATGCCTTAGCGGCAAACTCCGCAAGCTTATCTCCTTCCAGTGAGAAGTAAATATCAAAATGAGTGGTTTGAATATAATACCAATCAAAAGTTTTGTACTGGACTTTATTCCTGCCGAACTGGGCAAAGGAGTTCAACTGGAACAATAAAACAAAAAGCGATAAAAAAAATGTTGTCTTCATGGCACTATACTATTTCAGTTCAAAATTAATCAACAATTAGAAAGTCTATTTCGGCTCTTTCATAATCAACCCGTATCAGTTTGACGTTTACTTTGTCGCCAAGCCTGTAATTTTTCCGGTTTCTTTTCCCAATTAAAGAATATTTTTTCTCATCATAAACATAAAAATCTCCCTCCATATCTCTTATATGAACCAAGCCTTCTGCGAGGAACTCGGTAATTTCGACAAACAAGCCGAAATTTGTTACTCCGGTTATAATAGCGCTGAACTCTTCGCCGAGATGCTTTTGCAGGTATTCGATTTTCTTAAGTTTAAGCGAAAGTCTTTCCGCTTCAACTGAATTCCGTTCACAAAAAGATAAATGCTCGCAAATTTTTTCGAGGTCGTTTTGAGAATACGTCCTTCTTCCTTTTTCTTCAATATAAGAATAAAGCATCCTGTGAACAAGCAAATCGGAATATCTTCTTATCGGCGATGTAAAGTGGGTATAATGTTTGAATCCCAGCCCGTAATGCCCGATATTATCAGGTGAATAAACAGCTTTAGCCATAGTACGGATAGCAAGATCATTTATTACCGTTTCTTCTTCTTTTCCGCGGATAGTTTCCATCAGTTTATTTAGCTTCGTCGGTTTTAAAACATCATTGGAAGAAATATTATACCCCAGGGATTTAACAAACCTGCAAAATTCTGCTATTTTCTCTTTGTCCGGTAAATCGTGTACCCTATAAAGAAATGGTTTTACTTCATTTTGGGCTTTCGGAAAGCCGATATGCAGAGCAACTATTTTATTTGCAAGAAGCATAAATTCTTCTACAAGGTTGTTGCTTTCTTTTGTTTCTTTTTTAATAATGTGAACCGGTTCGCCTTCTTCATTCAAAACAAATTTAATTTCCTGCGAAAAGAAGTTGATACTTCCTTCTTTAAGCCGTTTTTTACGAAGAGTCCCCGCAAGTTTATTCAGCAGTAAAACCTCATCTTTAAAATCTCCTTCACCGGTCTCGATTATCTCCTGAACTTCGTCATAAGTAAATCTCCGCTTGCTGTTGATTATACTTTTCTTGATTTGATAGTCGACCAGTTTTCCCCTCGCTGTTAGTTCCGCTATTACAGAATATGTCAACCTGTCTTCAAATGGAACAAGTGAGCAAATGTTATTCGAGAGTCTTTCGGGAAGCATTGGAATAACGCTGCCGACACAGTAAACAGAGTTACCTCTCTTTTCGGCTTCGTTATCCGTATATGAATTCGGCTTCACATAATGGCTTACGTCCGCAATGTGTATCCCCACTTTGAAATTTCCGTTCTCAAGCGTTTCAATAGAAAGAGCATCGTCAAAATCTTTTGCATCTTCGGGATCAATTGTAAGAACGACTTCACCCCTGAAGTCTGCCCTTTTCCCGGTTTCTTTTTCATCTATGCCGGCTGTAATATTTTCAACTTCCGACAACACTTTTTCGGTAAACCTGAAGGGAAGATTAAACTCCTTAGCAATTGAAAGAAGTTCGGTGTCAAGGTTCCCGCGTTTGCCAAGAATCTCCACAATTTTTCCTTCGGGATTATGCTTCGGATTTGTCCATGCAATATCGCCTACAATTACTTTTTGACCGGGTGCTGCGTTGTTCAAATCATTCGGAGAGATATAAAAATCTTTATGAATATCTGCTGCGTCCGGTTTAACAAGGTAAAACCCGTTTGATTTATGAAGAGTGCCTACGATTTCGTTGAATTTCCTTTTTACAATTCTTACAATTTGTCCTTCAAGATTTTTCTTTTTCCCTTTTTGTTTGGCAAATAACGATACCTCAACAGTATCCCCGTTGAAAGCCGTGAACATGTTCCTGTCCGAAATAAAAATATCATCCGCTTTCGATTTGTTCGGTACAACAAATCCGTAACCTTCAAAAGTAAGCTGTAAAGTTCCGACAATATTTCTTTTATCTATTGTTGATTTAACTTTATACCTTTTACCCGTGCGTTCAAGATATTCCTCGTCGCAAAGCTGATGCAAGGCGGCTTTAAGAGACGCATATTCATGTTCTTCTGTTATATTCAGTTTCCTTGCAATCTCTTTGGTTTTAATCGAGATGCCCGGATTGTTATTAAAAAACGAAACGATTTTTTTCTTCATTAAAATTCAAACCTATATTTTAGACCGAGTTCATTAATCATTTCGCTCGGATAGTTCGTCTCTGAAATAGCTTCTTTTCTTTCGAGACGTATAAATAATTTATTCAACAGCGGGTATTCAACCCTTATATTTGCTGCGGAAAGGTCGTTAAAAACCGATGTTGACGCACCGACCGTATAACGAAACCCTTTGTAGCTGCCGGACAAACTAAACTTTGTTCCGGTGCTAGCCGATCTCACTTCAAAAGTTCTTACGAGGTCCCCAAGGTATGCGTTTAACAATCCCCCCAACAAAGAGCCGGCAAGCGAGGTTGCAGTACCACCAAGCATTTTGTCGAAATCCTGTTTTTCCTGAGATGTAACTTCGCTTGCAAATTTACCCGTAAGGATAAACCAGACCGCATCGGATTTATCTTTGTCGGCGCTCGGTTTATCGTCGCGAATATTTTCGGTTCCTTCATACACCGCAATATTATCTTCCATGGTGGCAAAGTTTTTTGACAATTCGTCAAGTGTTCCCTTTAATTTAATTTTTACCGCAACCTCTGTTTCCGTAACACCTGCAGTAGAATCCGTTGATGTAAGATAGTTCGTATAAGTAGCTACAATATCTAAATTTGGATTTGTAATATCACTCTCAAACTTAATCGTTCCCGTTGCAGAAAATGTTTTTATAAATTCAAGTGTAGAACCTTCAAGAAGCTGCAATTCGCCCTGTATATTCTGGATTGCCCCGCTTTTCTCATAAGTCAATTCACCTTTCAGTTCTGCATTCAGTTTTTGATTTGCTGCTTGTGCCAGCATGAATGTAATCCTTGCCTCATCTTCAATTCTTATTCTGAAATCGTAATCGAAGGTGCTTTGGTCTCCCGCAATACCTTCCATTTCTTCAGCTTCCAGTTCCTTTGCAAGTTGAATCAATTTATCTATTTCAACTTCTCTTTGGGTCTGTTGTTGTTCTGCTTCGATGTATTTATATATAAAATTACTCTGTCCCGCTGAATACCCGGATTGAGTTTGCGGAAATATCAAGTTCGCTTCTTTGATCAACATATAGGCTCTTAAAAACGACTTCTCTTTCGTTGACGCAAAAATCACATCACCGCGCGTTGCAATGTAAAGGTCGCCGTAAACTTCCGGGAGTACCGCTTTCGATTCGTTTGAAAGTACGGTCAAATCACCGTTAATTAAGAACTGTGTTGAAGCAATATTTAGTCCATCAAATTCTACTTTACCTCTTCCCCTCATTGTTCCTTTGTTCTTAACATTGCCTTTATTATTTATCAACAAACTATCAAGATAAAGGGTTTCACCTTCAAGTCTCAGTTTAATTCCGGCACCGTATTCGAGGTTGTTGTTCTCTGCTACAAACGAAGCTTCGCGAATACTTAAAGAACCGCTTTTATCAAGTTTTTCGAATGTGCCCCCGAGTTTCAAATCCGATGTAATGAATCCTTTCAATTTATCAATAAATGGGAATGCGTCGCCAAAAGTTTCAAGATTGAAGTTTTGAGCAATGATTTTTAAATCAACTTCTTTATTCTTAGGAAGCCTGTCCTCAACTGATGCTAACGAGAGATCAACCGGAATTTTTCCTGTGATTAACAGTGGGATTTCATTTTCTGTAAGTTTTCCATCTGCAAAGCGAATGTTTGTATTTAAATATTTACTAGAATAACTGAATCCGCATGTCAGCAGTCCGAACTTACGGTTGCCGTATGTTAGATCATCGACTGAAAGATCAATGTTGATATTCGGATTCTCAAAATCGCCGTTGATTTTTCCTACCAGGTTAAAATCATAGTCTATAGTATTCTGCGGATCGGCTTGTAGAATATTAAACCCTATATCGTATCCTTTAAATCTTTTTATTGAAAGGTTCAAATCCTGCCGTCCTTCTTTTGCAATAAAGCCGTCAAGATTAATCACCGCGTCATTACGATACAGGTTAAATCCTTTAATATCAAGTTTGTCGTCCAGGTAAGAAATAAATATTTTGTCTTTGTTTTTTAGTTCAAACCTGTTATAAACAACCAACAAATCATCAATCGACGCATTCAACTTGGGTGAATTAAGGTCTGAGGATAACTCTATTTTTGCTTTTACTTCTTCAGTAATATCTGCCGAAGCTATTGTGTTGAGCTTATCCCTGTTCAAACCAAGCTTCACTTTTATATTCTTTATTTCCGTATTTGCAAACAACCTGTCGGCGGAAAAATCCATCGAAAAAACAATATCGCTACCGTTGCCATAGTTGAGCATTCTATTATAGTTTAATTCGCATTTGGAGTCGGCGACAAAATAAATATCGTCACCCGCTTTATTTTTCGCAAAGTCGATATTAATGTAATTATAAATTGAAGTTTTAACCGAGTCCTTCTCAATTACGCCGCTTAAAGCGCCCTCGGCATGTATTTCATCAACACCGAGGAACAATGGAAGAGATTGGTAATCTTTCAAAATCAATTCATATTTCAAGTTTAAATTGCTGATATTTTTAACCGGCGGCGGCTCGTTTTTTTTTAGTTTCTTTTTGTGTTCGTTGATTGTTTTCAGCACTATGTTCTCAGGCGGGAAATACGCATCTATTTTCCCGGTTATGAATGAAGACAGTGTATCAATTTCCTGTAAAACGAGATTTGTTAAATCTCCATACTTGAAGTACCCGGCAATGTCCATATCCGCAAAAGAGGAGTTAAGTTTAATTCTCTTTTTATCGTTCTCCCATGAATTCACTTGAAGATCAAGAGTTAAATCGTTAATTGAGTTTTGCAGGTACTTTGAATCTTTAACTCTTAGTGATAAAAAAGCATTAATTTTTTCGGGATCAAAACCGGTTCCTTTACCTGAACACGAGATATTAAAAGAACTCGACAAAAGCGAGTCTCTCAAGATTTTTTCAAGATTTATTTCGTTAATATCTATATTCCATTCGTATTCGGGATTATCAAAATCAGAAAGATTAGCTGCAAGATCAATAATTGCGGTTGCCGAGTCGAATTCTGCCGAAGCATAAATTTTTGCTACACCACTTTTTACATCCGAATCAAGCCGCATATTGTCCAGCCTATTTTCACCGATCAGCGTATTGTCGATATTTATTTGCACTGACGCATTCATTCTATCAGGCTCAGTACCGGTTCCGCTTATTTTTGATGATGAGTTTAACAGAAGGGGCATCCCGGCAAAAGCTTCAAGGTTTAAGCTAGAAGTTTTTATGTTTGCATTATAAACCATATCATTTCTTCTAAAATCAAGCGCTGCCGAGCCTGAAACTTTCCCTTTGTTCACAACAATTGAAAAATCGGATTTGAAGTTTAGCGGCTCACCTTCAAAGAATAAAGTATCAAATTGAATTACGGACAGATTTTCGAATTCAGGCAAGTCCAGTGTCGGAAGGAGTTTTGAAATATCGGGATAATTCAACATAGACGGAACAAATTGCGCTGTAATAAAAAGTTTAGACGGCTCGTCAAGTTTTTGTAATCTGCCGGTACAACCAAGTGATGTATTAAGATAATTCAAAGAAAGTTCTTTAATTTCAATATCCGAAAACTTCCCTTCGGCATTAATTGAAACAGCCGCTTCACCCCTTAAAATACCGGTTGCATCAACAAAAGTAGTCAGGTCGTCAAAGTTAATTTTTTTTGCATCAAGTCTCAACTTAACAATCGAATTCTGCATCTCTTCGTCCGAATTGTCTCCGAACAAATTAAAGCCCCTCCAGTCGGCATTAAGCGTGATATTTGTCGTTTCCGTTTCAATTAAAAAATCTTTAACGGACATAATTTCTTCATTCATCTTGAAACTGCCCGCAAGATTTTTCAGGTTCATTTTTTTTAGGTTTGGATTTAATGCAAGGGAATGTATGTCAAGTTCAAAATCATTATTGTTAATATCGGCATAAGCAGAAACCGACATATTCAGATTATTGATCCGGAAATCCTCCATGTTCAACGAATCATAAAGATTTGTAGAAGTAATATACTTATATGTTTGAAGAGAAAAATTCACATCGACTAAATCCAGTTCCGAAACAGTAATTGTAAACGGAAATTCGGAGGATGTTGTGTCTTCATCTTCTTCCGAAGGAAAAGCCTTTGCAATGTTCAATACACCAAGGCTGTCTTCAACCAATCGAAAATCCACACCCGTTATTTCCACACTTCTAACATAAATCTTCTTCAGCAGTATTTGTATCGGGCTAATCCTCAAATCAATCTTAGAAACCGATGCGATTGTATCCTGTTGGTAGGTTAAAGAAATTCCTCTGAGAATTAAAGAAGTGAAAATAGTCCCGTCAATCGCTGTAATATCAAGCTTGCCCGCAATTGATGAGTTCACCGCACTTAGTGCCTGCTCACGCAGTATTTCCCTGAAGGTTGATGTTTGGGAAAAGCCGATAATTAGCAGTACAATTGCCACTATTGTCAGCAATGTATAAAGAAACCAATTAATTATTCTATGGAATAACGGTTTCTTTGTTTTTATTTCTTCTTGTTCGCTCAACTGCCGTATCGTTCGGTTATTATTTTTATTATGTTAGATGTTGATTGTTGATTTACAAATTCAATAGTTTTAACTTCTCCACCGTTTTTTTCAACGGTGTCTCTTCCTACAATGTTATCGATTGTCCAGTCCGCACCCTTTACAAGCACATCCGGTATAATAGCGGAGATAATCTCTTTGGGAGTATCTTCTTCAAAAACCGTAACGAAGTCAACAGCTTTTAAGTTTGCAAGAACAAAAGCTCTTTCATCAAGCGGGGTAATCGGTCTTTTATTCCCTTTTATTCTTCTAATAGATTCATCGCTGTTTACGGCAACTACAAGTATATCGCCGAATGCTTTCGCTTTTACAAGATAATCCACATGCCCTGCATGAATCAGGTCAAAGCAGCCGTTAGTAAAAACAACTTTTTTGTTCTCCGCTTTCAGCGCTTTTCTTATCACGACTATCTCTTCTACCGTATAATAGCTTTTCATTTATTTTCTTTCATCACAATAGAAAAAAGTTCATCTAATTTAATCGGGACAATCCCCACCTCTCCGCATACAATACCCGCAGCATAATTAGCAAGATATGAAGCTTCAAGAATATCGGCACCTGCGGCAAGCGCCATTGTTAAAGTAGATATAACCGTATCCCCGGCACCGGACACATCTGCAACTTTTCTTGCCTTTGTCGGCATTCGCCTTTCTTCTTTTTCCTTTTCAAATACTGCGATCCCTTCTTCGCCAAGCGTTAAAAGAACATACTTCGCATGGAGTTTATTCAATAGTTTTTGACCGGCTAAAGAAATATCTTCGTCGGATTTGATTCTGTAACCGAGAACGTCGCTTGCTTCCTTGCGGTTCGGTTTGAATACTGTAACGTTTTTGTATTCAAAAAAATTATTGAATTTAGGATCAACAGTAATTAGTTTATTCTTTGCCCTTGCCAGCCTAATTATTTTTTTTATAAATGAAGATGTTAAAACTCCCTTGTTATAATCCTGTAGTATAATTCCGTCAAGTTCATCAACTATGCCGATGAAGTAACCCATCAGCTTCTTCGATATTTCCGGGTCAACGGGATTTTTCTTTTCTTTATCAATTCTTACAACGTGTTGATTATGTGCGATTACCCTTGCTTTGGATGTAGTGGGGCGGTTTTCATCAATCACCAAGCCTGTTGCAGTTATATTTTCCTCAGCAATCAAAGATGAAAAAATAGACCCTTCGTTATCATACCCGATAACGCCTAAGGGAATGGGTGTGCCGCCAAGTTTTTTAATATTTAACGCAACATTAGCTGCGCCCCCGAAACGGTAAAACTCGTTTTCAACTTCAACAACAGGAACGGGGGCTTCGGGCGATACTCTTTTAACATCTCCCCAGTAGTAACAATCAAGCATCATGTCTCCGATAACCGCTATCTTTTGACCCGAAAATCGTTTTTTTAGTTTAAGAAGTCTTTCTTTGCTAATTTTAATCATAAAAGTCCTTTTACATTAAACGAAAAGTTATTTTTTCACACTACTTTTTTTCCCCGCCCATTTAGCCATCGGGTTCATAATTTCAACGCGCCACAAACCGTTATCCGTACCGATCCATATCGAATTACCGTCAAAGTATAAAGCGAGAATTGAATTCGAAGCGAGCCTAATATCGTCGGGATTGATTTTAATTACTTTATTATTGTTTCTTTCAATTAAAGCCAGTCCGCGCCCGTATTCTTTCTTTTCTTTTTTGTTGAATGTATAAATTCCAGCCCAAATATAGTTACCGCTTTTTTCGAGTGCATATATTCCATTCCCCGCCAAACCGTTCATCTGGTCAATTTTTTCCCAGGTTGCGCGACGGTTGAATTTATAAACTCCCCCTAAATTGAAATCCGGGTTTTCTTTAGAAACAAATTCATCGGTACCGAACCAAATACTATTTGCATCAAAAAGCATATCCGTAATAGAGACGAATTCTCCGGCACCTTTAAAGCCCGCGCTTTTGTTACTAAAGAACTGAAGCGATGATTTATCATTCAAGCTTTTTGATTTTTCATACCGGTAAGCACCCGCCTCGGTACCGAACCAAACGTATTTGCTGCCTTCAAGTTTAATTACTTTGAAAGTATTTGTTTTCGGGTCGTTGTTAAGAGTTAAATCAAAATCATCGAACCGCTGCCTTGCAACATTAAGCCGCGTAATATTTCTGAATCTCCCGATCCACAATATATTCTGTGCCGGGTCATATTTCAGAGAGCGTATCCAATTACCGAATTCACCTCCTACTGCAAATTTTCTCTTTCGCCATTGGTTTCTTTTCCTATCGAAGATGAATAGTCCGTCGCTTGTACCCGCCCACACAAAGTCTTTGGATGCAGCAATGCAGTAAAACAGGTCGTTATCAAGATTGCCGGCTTTTGTCGAATAATTTTTCCATTTATCCTCACCGGGCAGATATTGAAAAATACCGTGGCTGTATGTAGAGAACCACAAAGAAGCACCGTCCGAAACAATATCGTTAACGGTTGCCCCTTCAAGATACTCTTTGAAATCAACCTGAGAGTAAGAATAGTTTTGATAAAAAATGGATAAAATAAATAGGATTAAAAATCTCTTCATATAAAAGTGAAACATCGTTGTCGTAAATATTAATAACTTTCCTGTTCGTTAGGAAAGTTTTTCTTCCTAACGTCATCAACATAATTTTTAACTGCCGATTCCATTTCGTCTGCAAGGTTGGAATAGCATCTTACAAAGCGGGGATGGAATTCTTTGTTTAGTCCCAGCATGTCGGGTGTAACCAATATTTGTCCGTCGCAATGCATTCCCGCTCCAATTCCTATAGTCGGAATTGAAATCGATTCGGTAACCTGACGCGCAAGATCCGCCGGTATTTTTTCAAGCACAATAGTAAATGCACCGGCTTCTTCAAGAACTTTAGCATCCCTTAAAATCTCATCTGCTTCTTCGCTGCTGGTTCCTCTTTCCCTGTAACTGCCGAACTGGTGAATGCTTTGTGGAGTAAGACCGATATGCCCCATTACCGGTATTCCTGCTTCGGTTATTTTTTTAATTGCAGGAGCAACTCTTTCCCCTCCTTCAAGTTTCACCCCGCCCGCAGCAGTTTCTTTCATAATTCTACCGGCATTCCTGAAAGCTTCATCCGTGCTAAGCTGGTAGGACATAAACGGCATATCTACAATAACCATTGCGCGCTGCACTCCTTTTGTTACGGCTTTGGTGTGATAAATCATTTCGTCCATTGTAACGGGAAGCGTAGTTTCATTTCCCTGGAACACATTACTAAGGGAATCGCCGACAAGAATTAAATCTATTCCTGCCTGCTCAAGTAGTTTGGCTGTAATAAAATCGTACGCCGTTAACGCAGATATTTTAATCCCCTTTTGTTTCATCAGCATAATTGTTTTTGTAGTAACTTTTCTAAATTGACCTTGTGTACTCATTATTGTTTTTAAGATTTAATAGTTAATAAAAGAATGAATAATAATGTATGGCAAAGTTATATTTTTTCGTTCAAGAAACAATCCCAAACGTTTTCGGTCTCTTAATATTTTGACCGAATCCTTGCAATACCATGAATTAAAATTTATTTTTGCAAAAATACTTAAAATTTATGGAAAAGTTTGATTTAGCTATCGCTTATTTGTGGGAATTCGACCAGGATTTTATTCACCTGCTCGAAGAGGTTTTTCATCAAAACGGGTTAACCACATTTATTATTAGCGATCACAATATTGACGAAGTAAAAAACAGGGTTGCTTCCAAGAAGCTCCAATTTAATTTTTACCTTGATAGAGCATGGGATGTAGATGACAATTTCGGTGAACTCGGGAAAATGCTGGCAAAAAGAAAAACAGTAATTTTCAATAAGTACGACCGTGTTCTTCATGCAATAGATAAAGCTACAATGCACCTTGAATTTATTACTGCCGGACTTAATGTTCCTTATTCCATAATTATCCCCCCGCATAGCGAAAAAGAAGAGATTTATATCTCGGTTCTTGACCTTGCTAAAATTCAACGCCCGTTTATTATAAAGCCGTGCAATACAACAGGTGGCGGAATCGGTGTTGTTACCGGGGCTGAATCTCTACAGCAAATTTTTGATGAAAGAATTACAAACAGCAACGATAAATACTTGATCCAGGAAAAAATTTATCCCAAAATCCTTGATTGTAAAAGAGCCTGGTTCCGCGTTTTCTGGGCATTCGGCGAAGCGATACCGGTTTGGTGGGACGATCAAACGCATATTTATAAAGAGCTTTACGGTTATGAAGTTATAGAGTATAACCTGAAAAAACTCTTCGGGATAACCAGAAAAATCTATTCACTTACAGAACTTGATTTCTTTTCAACAGAAATTGTATTGACGGAAAAGGGGAAATTTGTTGTAATTGATTATGTTAATGACCAATGCGATTTGAGATTTCAGTCGGGTCATTTTGATGGAGTGCCGGATGCTTTGATTTATCGTATTATTCAAAAATTTAAAAACCGGGTTACAAAACTAAAACGAAAGATGAACCTTTACTAAATATGAAAACCGAACTTATAATAATTATTGTCGTAATTGCTGCTATTGCCGTGCTTGCCGGTTATCACTACCTGTTTCATATTTATGAAATCGACTACCGGCTGTCTGCACGTAATTTATATGCCGATTATACTTCCACAGTCAAAATAGAAGCAGTTGCTGTTAATTCACTTGGATTTAAAATTCCTTTTAGAAATCCGAAAGTAACATTCGAAATAACAGAAGGAAGAGATTTAGTTGATGTTGTGGAGAACAACAATGAAAAGGGGTTACTAACAATCCGGGCAAAGGGGGAAAAAGGAATTGTAGTTGTTAAAGTGAAATCCGTGTATTCATTATTTCCTTCTTCATTTGAAATCGAAATATTACCGAACATCACTTAAAACCTAAAATAATTGATGCGTTCTAATGAATTGAATTTTTATTTTATTTATATTTCCGGTGCTAAAAATAAAAATAACTTATTTGAAGTGTTGATTCATTTCCAGATAAACTTTGAGGCAAAATGAAAAAGTCGATTTTAACATTATTATTTCTCTTTCCGCTATGTTCAATCGTATTCGGGCAGGGTACTGCTGGCGAAGAAGCTAAGTTTCAGTACAGATACTTAATTGATATGCCTACTTCGGGTATCCTGGAAAGAGGTTATGTGGGAGTATCAAGCGATGTTATGCCGTACGGTGTTTTAGTAACAAGGATGGAAGTCGGTGTATTTGACGGCGTAAGTTTCGGAATTTCATATGGCGGTGAAAACCTTATCGGTTCCGGTTCCCCTAAATGGTATAAATTACCCGGTGTTAATTTACGCGTAAAACTTATTGACGAAGCTTTAAACTTACCTTCATTAACACTCGGATTCGATATGCAGGGTAAGGGTATTTACTTTGATTCGAGCAGCAGATACGCAATAAAATCTCCCGGTTTTTTTGTCGCTGGCTCTAAAAACTTCGAACTTCTCGGCTATTTAAGTCTTCACGCTTCTGTTAATTATTCTCTTGAAAAAAATGACGGTGATAACTTCGTGAACTTAATGGTCGGTGCTGAAAAAACTATCGGGAAGCGATTATCTTTAATGATGGAATTTGACTTTGCATTAAACGACAACACTACAAATCTATACGGTAAAGGGCACGGGTATTTAAATCTCGGTCTCCGCTGGTCGGTTGGCGAAGGAATGACTCTCGGATTAGATTTGCGTGATATTTTAAGTAATAAAAAATGGAGCCCCGGTTCTGCTGATAGAGCAATACGAATCGAATATATAAAAAGCATTTTCTAAATGAATTATTTAATTGTTTCGCTGGGGGCGGCAATCGGCGGAGCATTACGTTTCTGGTTTACCAATATGGCTCACAAAGTTTTGCCGGGATTATTTCCATTCGGAACTCTTTCTGTTAATTTTATCGGGAGTTTTCTGCTTGGAGTTATAGCCTTCTATTTTGATCAGAAAGGAATGCTTAATTATCAAATGAGAATATTTTTGACAATCGGCATTTGCGGCGGATTCACTACTTTCTCTACATTCACTTACGAAACCGTTATGCTGCTTGGCAGCTCTCAGTACACACTTGCATTTACTAACATCATGGCGAATGTTATTCTCTGCATTGCCGGGCTGTATCTTGCTATAGGAATTGTAAAACTGATAGGTTAACTATGCAAATAAACGGTGAAGCTAAACTGCTGAGAATTTTTGTCGGGGAATCCGATAACTTCGGACTGGTTCCGGTCTATGAACATATAGTAACTGAAGCAAAAAAGGATGGTTTAGCAGGGGCAACTGTTCTTAAAGGCATAATGAGTTTCGGAGCTAATAGTAGAATTCATACTGCAAAGATTTTGCGACTTTCCGAAGACCTTCCGATAGTAGTTGAAATAGTTGATGAAAGTGAAAAGATAGATGCGTTCATCAAGAAAATTAATAAACTGTTTGAAGAAGCAAACTGCGGGGGTTTAATTACAATCGAAAAAATGAACATCATTAAGTA